>URST01000004.1 GCA_900550585.1 uncultured Eubacteriales bacterium | reverse complement strand
ACATGCCGTACATGTTGGCTGGAGGAATGCTGTACCACCAATTGTCTGGTCTGCCAACGCAGGCATTATCCGGACTGCGAGTGGAACCATCTGAAACAGTTCTATCTTGAGGAGGAGCAAAATGGAAATTGAGATTTATTTGGAAGACTTGAAACCAGAGATCCAGGAAAAGGTTCTTGAGGAACTGGGCATAAAGAGTGCTAGAGAAGGGAACTATGATGTGTTTCCACTTTTCACCGTCTGTTAGCCCGAATAAAGGTGCGGTGATAATTTGGAAAATCAGTGATAGTGAGTAGGAAATAATAAAGCGCCGGTTTTGCCGGCGCTTTATTATTTCAAATGGTTAGTGTTATGGGTTCCCATAACTGTTGCCCCTTTTGCACCTCCTTGTTGAAGAGAATGATGTGTAGAAACCAAGCCGCATACCGCATTATACTTGGATGGTGTAAGCTTAACACTTACGGGTGCCATGGCCGCGCCCATGTTGGTCATGTCCGTCACACCCAGATCCACGATGCGTCCCCGGGTCACATGGGTGATATACGGTCCCTCCGCCTGGGCCCCCAGAATGCAGCACCCCGCCGCCGTGGCCGTCCACTGGGCAGTAGGAGAACGCTGGCTGCCGTAGGGCAGAGGCATCCGATACTGCCTCTCCGCCGTGCAGAAGTGGGAGGAGGTCTGCGCCGCCGCCATACGGACCGCGCCGGAGGCCACGGCCATAGCGGCCAGCGACAGTGTCTCCCCCATAGTAGAGCAGGCCCCATATACCCCGTAGAAGGGAATATTGAAATCCCGCAGGGCAAACGTGGCCCCAATGTTCTGGTTCAGCAGATCCCCGGCGAAGGCGCAGTCCACGTCCTCCGCCGCCAACCCGCCCTTTTGCAGGGCCAGACGCAGGGCATCCGCCTGCATCTGTGCCTCGCCCTGTTCCCAGGTCTTTTTCCCACAGAAGGCGTCCGTCCCCACAGCGTCGAAGCAGCCGCCCAGCGGCCCCTCGCCCTCCAGCTTTCCCGCCACCGCCGCAAAGCTGACCACTCCCGGCGGCTGCAAAAACCGGCAGGTCTGCCGGCTCAAGCGTTTTACATCCATGATACGCACCTCGCAAACATAGCATTGGCCGTAGTGTGCACCATTTACGGGAAAATATGAAAGCGCCGTCCCGCGGGACGGCGCTTTCGCAGATCTTCAAAACACCAGCTGCACCAGCAGCATATAGCAGACGGTGCCTGCCAGAATGGACAGCAGCGTGTTCCGCCGCCACAGGTGCAGCCCGGCTGTCACCGCCACGGCGATGGCCTCCGGAATGCCGTGGCTGCCGCCCAGAAGGTCGGTGCTGCGCAGGCTGTATACCGCCAGCAGACCCATCATGGCCGGCGGCAGCAGCTTGCCCAGATCCTCCACCACGCGGGGCAGCTTCCTCTCCCCGGAGAACAGCAGAAACGGCGTCCATCGGGTGATCTGGGTGGCCAGCGCCACCATCGCCACGATGATCAGGGAATGTATCGTGTCTAGGCGCATAGCTTCCTCCTTCCCAGCAGCAGGACCGCCAGGGTCAGCACCATGGCCGGGATGACCATGTTGTCCGCGCCGAAAACGGCCAGACCCGCCACAGCGCACACCAGACCGGCAGCGCCGGGGGCACGGTTCTCTTTCTTGACGACCTGCTCGATGAACAGCACCACGAACAGCGCCGTCAGGGCAAAGTCGATGCCGGTGATGTCAAAGGTGATCAGCCCGCCCAGCAGGCTACCCAGCATGGAGAACGCCACCCAGTACAGCCAGGTCAGGAAGCTCATGGCAAAGTAGAATAGCGTGGGGTCCGTATCCTCCGGCGGCTCCACCGAGGAGGAGAGGGAAAAGTTCTCGTCACTGAGGGTATAGATCATAAAATACCGCAGCCTGCCCAGTCCCCGGTATTTGGACAGCAGTGCCAGCGCGAAGAACAGATGCCGGGCGTTGACCATCAGGCTCAGCACAAAGGCCTGCAGTGGATCAAAGGCCGTGGTCAGCAGCGTAATGGCCACATACTGCATGCTGCCGCAGAAGGCAAAGGCACTGACAAAGCCGGCCCACAGGAAGCCGTAACCCTTGGAGGCCATCAGCACGCCGTAGGCCATGCCTACGGCCAGATAGCCGGTCATAATGGGGATGGTATGGGGAAACGCCGCCTTCACCGCCGCGGCAAAGCTCCTGTTCTGCACGGTATCACATCCTTTGAAGCGTGGGATAACGGCGCCATTATAATGTAAAACTCTTTTTCCCGCAATACTGGAAAACAGCGAATAAATGGTATATAATACAGGAACTTGTTGTGACTTTTGGTTGACAAAGGAGCGTATGTCATGGAAGAAATGCGTAGCTTTGGATATATCTGTCCGGCCTGCGGCAAGGCCGTGCTGCACAGCCGCAGCGTTTTCGCCCTGAACGCCGCCGCGGCGCGGATGGAATGCGAATGCGGCAAAGAAGCTCTGACCGCTGAGACGGACGGCCTGCGCTTCCGGCTTCAGGTGCCCTGCGGCGTGTGCGGCGGGCACCACCAGGCGGAGTGCGACGCCGGCGCGCTGCTGCACGGCCGGGGCATCGGCCTGGCCTGTCCGGTAAAGCAGGAGCTATGCTGCTACATCGGTGAGGAGACCCAGGTGCGAAAGGCCATGGAGGGTCTGGCCCTGCGGGTGGCCAAGGAAAAAGCGTCCCCCGATGAGGCCTTCACCGACAACGTCATCATGTATGAGGTACTGTCCGAGCTGAAGGATATCGCCGCCCGGGGCGGTATCACCTGCGCCTGCGGCAGCCACGAATATACCATGCAGGTGCGCCGCGGCGCGGTGGACCTGACCTGTGCCAAATGCGGGGGACGCCTGCGCCTTCCCGCCGCCACCGACAGCGACCTGGATGATCTGTGCTGCCGCATGACGCTGACCATCCCGGGGAGGTAACATGGGCGCTGTCTTCTGTTTTCTGCTGTTTCTGGCCGCGGTGGCCCTCTGCATCCTTTTGGGCCAGTCCCTGATCCTTGCGATATGGGTGGGCATAGCAGCCTTCGCCGCCCTGGGCCTGCGCCGCGGGATGACCGTGCGGGCCATGTGGGACGCCGCTTGGGCGCAGGGCCGCAAAATGTGCTGCGTGATCGTGATCTACATGCTCATCGGCGCCATCACCGCCCTGTGGCGCAGCGCCGGGACCATCGCCTTCTTCATCTATCACGGGCTGCGCATCATCACGCCGCAGCTGTTCCTGCTGGTGACGTTCCTGCTGACCAGCTTCATCTCCTACGCCCTGGGCACGTCCTTCGGCGTGGTGGGCACCCTGGGCGTGATCCTGATGGCCTTGGCCCGCTCCGGCGGCGTCAGCGTGGCCATCACGGCGGGGACCATCGTGGCCGGCGCCTACTTCGGCGACCGCTGCTCGCCGGCCTCCTCCAGCGCCACGCTGGTGGCCGCCGCCACCGATACCAAGCTCTATGACAACCTGCACATGATGCACCGCACCGGCTGGCTGCCCTATCTGGTCAGCCTCGCGGCCTACGCCGCCCTGTCCGTAACGCACCCGCTGGCCATGGTGGACAGTGGTGTGCTGGACCAGCTGTCCGGCACCTTCAGCCTCAACTGGTGGACGGCCATCCCGGCGCTGCTGATCCTGATCCTGCCGCTGTGCAAGGTCCCCATCCGGCCCACCATGGCCGTCAGTGCGCTGACGGCGCTGCTGGTGACGGTGTTCGCCCAGGGCCGCGCTCTGCTGCCCACCCTGCGGGATGCGGTGCTGGGCTACCTCCCCGCCCCCGGCGCGCTGCACGACGTGCTCTCCGGCGGCGGCATGATGTCCATGGTCTCGGCCACCATCATGGCCGTCAGCGCCGGGCTGTACGCCGGGCTTCTGGGCGGCATGGGTGTGCTGAACGGCGCGGCGCATCTGGCCCAGCGCCTGGCCCGGAGAGCCGGGCGGTTCCCCGCCTGCGCGGCGATCTCCGTGGTGTGCAGTATGGTGTTCTGCAACCAGTCCACCTGCGCAGTGGTGTGCAACCAGCTGCTGGAGGACGACTACACCAAGCACGGCCACGGCAGAGGCGAGATGGCCCTTGACATCGAGAACTCCGGCATCGTCCTCTCGCCGCTGATCCCCTGGAACATCTCCGTGTCCATCCCGCTGGCCATGCTGGGCGCGGACATGTCCGCCATCCCCTACGAGATACTGCTGTACGCCATCCCTCTGTGCTATTGGCTGACAAAGCGCCGGGTCTACCCGCCGAAAGGAGACGACTGCTATGATACGATTGCTGAGCCGCTGGTTCATTCCTGACCGGGACAACGTGTCCTCCCCCGCCGTCCGCCGCGCCTACGGCACCCTGTGCGGCGCTGTGGGCATCGCACTGAATATTCTGCTGTTCATCGGCAAATTCTTTGCCGGACAGCTGTCCGGTTCCATCGCCGTCACGGCGGACGCCTTCAACAACCTGTCCGACGCCGGCTCCTCGGCGGTGACGCTGCTGGGCTTCCGTCTGGCGGGCAAAAAGCCGGACACCGACCACCCCTTTGGCCACGGCCGCATCGAGTACATATCCGGCCTGATCGTAGCGGGCCTGATCCTGCTGATGGGCGTGGAGCTGGCCAAGTCCTCCTTTGACAAGATCCTCCATCCGGAGGCCGTCACCTTTTCCCTGATGGCTATCGCCATCATGGCCGCCTCCGTGTGCGTGAAGGTCTATATGTGGCTGTACAACCGGGCCGTCGGCCGGAAGATCAAGTCCGCCGCCATGGAGGCCACCGCCACGGACAGCCTTTCCGACACCGTCTCCACCCTGGCGGTACTCCTTGCCATGCTCATCGGCAAATGGACCGGTCTGGCGGTGGACGGCTATGTGGGCCTGGTGGTGGCGCTGTTCATCCTGTTCTCCGCCTACAAGGCCGCAAAAGAGACCCTGTCCCCCCTGCTGGGGCAGGCGCCCGACCCGGCGCTGGTGCAGCAGATACGGGATATCGTCCTCTCCAACGACACAGTGCTGGGCGTACACGATCTGGTGGTCCACGACTACGGCCCCGGCCGTCTGATGATCACCCTCCACGCGGAGGTCCCCGCCCACGGGGACATCATGGCCATGCACGATGTGATCGACAATATTGAAAAGGAACTGATGGAGAAGCTCCACTGCCACGCCGTCATCCACATGGACCCCATCGTCACCGACGGCTCCGTCACCGCACTGAAGGAACAGGTGGCCGCGCTGGTGAAGCAGGTGGATCCCGGTCTGACCATCCACGACTTCCGCGTGGTCCGGGGCACCACACACGATAACCTGATCTTCGACGCGGTGCTGCCCTTCTCCAGCAGCAAGACCCCGGCCCAGGCAGCGCAGGAGATACGCGCTCTGGTCCGCGCCATGGACGGCAATTACTACGCCGTGGTCACGGTGGAGCACAGCTACACGGACTAAGGGCAACACCGCACAGCGAAAGCCGCGGTGCTGCCCGAAAAAAACCGTGCGCCTGCGGCGCACGGTTGAGAGTCCTTATTCCTATTCCCACGTCTGCCATATCTCCGGGCAATAGCCCACGGTGGCCTGCTTCCCGTTGCGGACAATGGGTGCGGCGAACAGCTCCGGGTATTCCAGCAGCTTTTCCTCCGCCGCCTGAGGCGTGATATAGGCCATGTACAGCGCCTCATACGCCCGGCAGTCCTTGTCCACCAGCGCGTCGAAGCTGCCCACGGCCGCCCGGATGGAACGGTACTCCCCCGGCGATACACCCTTGCTCACAAGGTCGATGTACTGGTACTTGATGCGGCGCTCCTTGAACCAGCGCTCCGCCTTTTTCGTGTCGAAGGACTTGCTTTTTCCGAAGATCTGAATATTCATAGCGTATGCTCCTTACAAAAGAAATGGAGGGACAGTATGGACGACACCATCCGCAGACTGAAAGAACTGACAGACGCCAGTGACAACATCGTGTTTTTCGGCGGCGCCGGCGTATCCACCGAATCCGGCATCCCGGACTTCCGCAGTGTGGACGGCCTGTATCACCAGAAATTCAAATACCCGCCGGAGACCATGCTCAGCCACACATTTTACGAGACGCACACCGAGGAATTCTACGACTTCTACCGGGCCAAAATGCTGGCCCTGGACGCCCAGCCCAACGCCGCCCACCGCAAGCTGGCGGAATGGGAGCGGCAGGGGAAGCTGAAGGCCATCATCACCCAGAACATCGACGGCCTGCACCAGAAGGCCGTCAGCCAGGAGGTCCTTGAGCTCCACGGCAGCGTGCTGCGGAACCACTGTACCCGCTGCGGGAAATTCTACGGTGTGGAGCGCATCGCGGAGAGCCGCGGCATTCCCCGCTGCACCTGCGGCGGCATCATTAAGCCGGACGTGGTGCTGTATGAGGAGTCCCTGGATGAGGACGTGATGGCCCGCGCCATCCACTATATCCGGCAGGCAGACGTGCTCATCATCGGCGGCACGTCGCTGGTGGTCTATCCCGCCGCCGGGTTGATACAGTACTACCGCGGCCATAAGCTGGCGGTCATCAACAAGGGCGGGGCCGGCAGCGGTCTTGGCGCCGCCGTCACCATCGACGGCCCTATCGGCCAGGTCATGGCCCAATTATAACACGCAGCGCCCCGACACGCAAGCCGGGGCGCTGCGTGCTATTGCGAACGCCGTGCCGATGTGCTATACTATATGTTCAAAAAAACACCGAGTGAGGCATAGCATGACCACGAAAGATTATCAGACCCGCAGCCCCCTGCGGATATTCCTCTCCTACTTCAAACCCCACCGGCGGCTCTTCGCCCTGGACCTGTCCTGCGCGTTCCTCATCGCCTGCATCGACCTGGCGTTCCCGCTGGTGTCCCGCGCCGCCATGTATACCTGGCTGCCCCAGCGGCAGTTCCGGGTATTCTTCATCGTCATGGCGGTGGTGGTGGCCGCCTATGTGCTGCGCTCGGCGCTGTACTTCGTGGTGGCCTACTGGGGCCACACCTTCGGCATCCGCGTGGAGGCGGATATCCGCCGCGATCTGTACCGCCACATTCAGGAGCTGGGCTTCGACTTCTACGACCGCAACCGCACCGGCCAGCTGATGAGCCGCCTGACCAGTGACCTGTTTGAACTGACGGAGCTGGCCCACCACGGGCCGGAGGACCTGTTCATCTCCCTCGTCACCATCTTCGGCGCGCTGGCGGTGATGTTCACCCTGCGCTGGGAGCTGGCGCTGGTACTGCTGGTGCTGCTTCCTGTCCTGCTGACCATGGCCCTGCGCCGCCGCCGGCAGATGAGCGCCGCCTCCCGGGCTGCCAAGGTCAAGACCGGCACCATCAACGCCGCCATCGAGTCCGGCCTGTCCGGCGTGCGGACCACCAAGGCCTTTGCCAACGAGGAAGCCCAGCAGCAGCGGTTCGACGAGGCCAACGAGGTGTTCAAGACCGCCAAGCGTGGCTTTCACAAGGAGATGGGCCGCTTCAACGCGGTGATGGAGTTCTGCACCGGCATATTGCCGGTGGCGGTGATCGCCGTGGGCGGCTGGCTCATCATGGGGGAGAAAATGGACTATGTGGATCTGATCACCTTCTCCCTATACGTCACCGCCTTCGTCAGTCCCATCCGCAAGCTGGCCAACTTCGCCGAGATGTTCTCCAACGGCTTCGCCGGCCTGCACCGCTTCGTGGAACTGATGCGTACCGAGCCCACCATTCAGGACGCGCCGGACGCGCAGGAGCTGACGGACGTGCGTGGCGACGTGGACGTGGAGGACGTGACGTTCGCCTACGGCGACAAGACGGACGTGCTGCGCCATGTGACGCTGCACATCCCTGCGGGGGAGACGGTGGCGCTGGTGGGCCCGTCCGGCGGCGGCAAGAGCACGCTGTGCCAGCTCCTGCCCCGTTTCTATGACGTGGACAGCGGCTCGATCTCCATCGACGGCCACGATGTGCGTCAGCTCACCCAAAGCTCCCTGCGCCGCAGCATCGGCATCGTGCAGCAGGACGTGTTCCTGTTTGCCGACACCATCCGGGAAAACATCCGCTACGGACGGCCCGGCGCCTCCGACCAGGAGGTGGAGGCCGCGGCGAAGCGGGCGGAGATCTATGACGACATCATGGCCATGCCCGACGGGTTCGACACCTATGTGGGCGAGCGGGGTACCCTGCTGTCCGGCGGCCAGAAGCAGCGGGTGTCCATCGCCCGCATCTTCCTGAAGGACCCGCCCATCCTCATCCTGGACGAGGCCACCTCCGCGCTGGACAGCGTGACGGAGGCGAAGATACAGGGGGCCTTCGATGAGCTGTCCCGGGGGCGCACCACCCTCATCATCGCCCACCGGCTGTCCACCATCCGGGCGGCGGACCGCATTCTGGTCATCCAGAACGGACGCATTGCCGAGGAGGGCAGCCACCGGCAGCTGCTGGCGCTGAACGGCGCGTATGCAAGGCTGTACCGCACACAGGATCTGGGAGGTGCCTATGGACAGGCGTGAATTGCTGGACCGGGCATCCCGGGACGAGGACGAGCGCCTGCTGCTGGGCCGCGTGTGGGACAAATGGGAGCAGTGCCGCCAGCGGAACATCCCCACGGCCACGGACTTCCTGTCGCCCCAGGAGCAGGCGGCGGCACAGCGGCTGCTGCACATGCTGGGCGCGCAGGAGGGCTATGTGTTCTTCGGCGGCTACGACGGCGCGGAGCGGCAGCGGCTGTTTTTCCTGCCGGACTGGGCGGAGGCGCCGGAGCCGGACGCCGTGGCGGCAGTGGCGGCGTCGTGGTACGGCGGCGAGAGCCTGACCCACCGGGATTTTCTGGGCAGTCTGATGGGCTTGGGATTGACCCGGGGCACCATTGGCGATATACTGGTGACAGAGGGCCAGTGTCAGGTGCTGGCCCTGCCGAAAACGGCGGCGTTTCTGCTGTCGGATTGGGAGTCGGCGGGCCGGGTGAAGCTGAAAACCGCGTCCCTGCCGCTGGAGGAGCTGGAGATACCCGCCCAGACGTGTAAGGAGATACGGGATACGGTGTCGTCCCTGCGGCTGGACAACGTGCTGGCGGCGGGATTCTCCGTCAGCCGGGGCAGGGCGGCGGAGGCCGTGGAAAAGGGTGCGGTGCAGGTGAACTGGGCCGTGTGCCAGAAGCCGGACAAGCCGGTGGCGGCGGGAGATACCATCACCTGCCGGGGCATGGGAAAATGCGTGCTGGACAGTGTGGGCGGCCCCACGAAAAAGGGACGTCTGCCGGTGGTCATCCGGCGCTTTGTATAAGGGAGAGCATATATGGATCAGAAAAAGATCGACCGCATCAACGAGCTGGCCCACAAGGCCAAGGCCGAGGGCCTGACGGAGGAGGAGCAGAAGGAGCGGGAGGTGCTGCGCCAGGAGTACCTGGACGCCATTATGGGTAACCTCCGGCGGGAGCTGGACAACACCTACATCGTGGATGAAAAGGGCAACAAGCGGAAGCTGCAGGGAAAGGGGTTCAAGTCCTGATGGCATACGAATACGACAACGAAAACGGCTTCCAGCCGGAACAGCCCAAGCCGCCGCGGCAGCAGCCGCCCAAAAAAGACAATGATGTGGGCTCCTGGATCTTCATTGCCATCATGTTCGCCGTCTGGTGGCCTATCGGCCTGATCATGCTGCTGAGCAAGCTCAGCGAAGGCGGCGGCAAAAAGAAAAACGTCCGCACCTATGCGCCGTCCCAGACGGGACAGCGCACCTCCCAGCGGGTGGGCCAGTCCGCCCAGGCGGAGAAGGCCCGCAGCGCCGTGCAGCAGATGACGCGGACGCCGGAGTATACCGACAAGGGCGGCAGGACCATGCGGATCATCGGAGCCATACTGGGCATTCTGGGATGTATGGCGCTGTTTTCCGCCGTGGGGGACAACCTGTCCTATGCGTACCACTACAACGAGTGGTGGTACTTCCTGCGGCAACTGTTCTATCCGCTGGGCATGCTGGCCGGCGGCGCATCGCTGCTGCTGGGCAGCGGCGCCATGAAGCGCCGCCAGCGCCGGTTTGCCACCTATCTCCGTACCGCCGGGCAGAAGCCCACCGTGCCCCTGGACTATCTGGCCCGGGCGGCCAACGTGTCCCGCCGCAGGGTGGAGAAGGACGTGAACCTCATGCTGGAGAAGGGACTGTGGGGCGACGAGGCCTACATCGACCTGGGCAGCGGCATGCTGTTCCGCTCACAGGCCGCCGCCACGGCGTACTTTGACAAGGCCCGCCAGATGCAGCAGCCGGAGAAGCCGGCGGTGCAGCCTCAGGCGGCGGAGGGCTATGCCGGCATCCTGCGGCAGATCCGGGAGCTGAACGACCGCATTGCCGACGAGGTGCTCAGCGCCAAGATCGACCGCATCGAGCAGGTGTCCGGCCGCATCTTCAAGACCATTGAGGACGATCCGGCCAAAAAGGACGCGGCAGGCACGTTCCTGAACTACTATCTGCCCACCACCCTGAAGCTGCTGGAGAACTATGCGGACTTCGAGGAGGCGGGGGTCAGCGGCGAGAACCTGTCCCAGGCCAAGAGCCGTATCGAGGCCACCATGGACAGCATCGTGGCAGGCTTCGAGCACCAGCTGGACGAGCTGTACCGCACCGACGCCATGGACATCGACAGCGACATCCGGGTGATGGAGACCATGCTGCGCCGGGATACGGCCAGCGTGGCCGACGACTTCGGGCTGGGCGGCGCCGCCGCGCAGCGTCAGCCGGAGGAGGAATAGCATACAAGGGAGACGCAGCCCGCGGGCTGCGCTCCCTTTCGCGCTTTTCCGGCGGGCGTTACCGGTAACGGGTTTCGCCAAAAGGCGGGCCGTGTTTATTGACGGAGAAACACAAAAAGGATACAATACAGGCAAAAGACAGGCGTACCGCCCGGTTTCGCCGCCATCGGCGCGGCGGATGTGGTATGGTGCTGCAAAAGGAGAGAGGTCATGACCAAGGAGATGGAGCTGTACCGCGGCGGGAGCTGGGACAGCGCGTATACATATCTGGGCGCACACCCCGCCCCGCAGGGGTATACGTTCCGCGTCTGGGCGCCCCATGCGCGGCATGTGGCGCTGGCCGGTGACTTCAACGGCTGGCAGGGCGCGGACATGCACCGGGATGAGGACGGCGTGTGGTCGCTGACGGCGGAGAACGCCGCCGTGTACGACAGCTACAAGTACATCGTCACCGGCGCGGACGGCCGCACGGTGTGGAAGGCGGATCCCTTCGCGTTCCACGCACAGACCCGGCCCGGCTCCGACAGCAAGGTATACGACCTGTCGGGCTACGGCTGGCACGACGAGGCGTGGCGGGAGAGGTGTGCCGCGGAGCCGCCGGTGAACGGCCCGCTGCTGATCTACGAGGTGCATCTGGGCTCGTGGCGGCGGCATGAGGACGGCACCAGCCTCAGCTATCGGGAGCTGGCGCGGGAGCTGCCCGCCTACGTCAGGAGCATGGGCTACAACTTCGTGGAGCTGCTGCCGGTGACGGAGTATCCACTGGACGACAGCTGGGGCTATCAGTGCACCGGCTACTTCGCCCCCACCAGCCGCTACGGCACGCCCCACGACTTCATGGCGCTGGTGGACGCCCTGCACCGGGCGGGGCTGGGGGTCATCCTGGACTGGGTACCCGCCCACTTCTGCAAGGACAGCCACGGGCTTATCGAGTTCGACGGCACCTGCCTGTACGAGTACGGCGACCCGCTGAAGTGGGAGCACGCCGGCTGGGGCACGCGGGTATTCGATTTCGGAAAGCCGGAGGTGTGCAGCTTTCTGCTGTCCTCCGCGGCCTACTGGCTGCGGGAGTACCATATCGACGGGCTGCGGGTGGATGCGGTGGCATCCATGCTGTATCTGGACTATGACCGGCAGGGCGGTGCGTGGCGGCCCAACCGGGACGGCGGACGGGAGAATCTGGAGGCCATCGGGTTCCTGCGGGCCCTGAACCGGACGGCCTTCGCCGTCAACGGCAGCGCCCTGATGGTGGCGGAGGAGTCCACGGCGTGGCCGCTGGTGACGTATCCGCCGGAGCAGGGGGGACTGGGCTTCAACCTGAAATGGAACATGGGGTGGATGAACGACCTGTGCCACTACCTGAAGATGGACCCCTACTTCCGGCAGTTCCACCATAAAGACGTGACGTTCTCCATGATCTACGCCTTTTCCGAGAACTATGTGCTGCCCCTGTCCCACGACGAGGTGGTGCATATGAAGGGCAGCCTGCGGGGCAAGATGCCCGGCGACGACTGGCGGCAGCTGGCGGGCGTCCGGGGCTTCTACGCCTATATGCTGTGCCACCCCGGCAAAAAGCTGCTGTTCATGGGGGCGGAGCTGGGGCAGTGGCACGAGTGGGCTTTCCAGGGCCAGCTGGACTGGTACCTGCTGGACGATCCCGCCTGCCGCGCCACCCACGAGTGCATCCGTCAGCTGAACCGGCTGTACCGCCGGAACCGCAGCCTCTGGGAGAACGACCGGGACTGGGACGGCTTCGAGTGGCTGGTGGCCGACGACAACCACAACAATGTGCTGGTGTTCCTGCGCCGCGACCGGAGGGGCCATGAGCTGATCTGCGCGGTGAACTTCGCCCCGGTGCCCTGGGAGGGCTACCGCTTCGGTGTACCGGAGCATGCCGGCTATGAGGAGATCTTCAACACGGACGATACGCAGTGGGGCGGCAGCGGCGTGGGCGCCGCAGGCCCCATCCCCGTGGAGCCTGTGCCGTCCCACGGGCGGCAGCAGTCCATCGCGCTGACCATCCCGCCGCTGGGCGCGGTGATCCTGCGGGGCCGCGGGAAAATGAAGCGCAAAAAAGAGGAAGCAGGAGGTACGCAAGCATGAAGAAAGAATGTGTGGCCATGCTGCTGGCCGGCGGACAGGGGAGCAGACTCTATGTTCTCACCGGCAATATGGCCAAGCCCGCCGTTCCCTTCGGCGGCAAGTTCCGCATCATTGACTTTCCCCTGTCCAACTGCACCAACTCCGGCATCGACACGGTGGGCGTGCTCACCCAGTACCGCCCGCTGGAGCTGAACGGCTACATCGGCAGCGGCCAGCCCTGGGAGCTGGACCGCATGTCCGGCGGCGTGCACATCCTGCCGCCCTACCAGTCGGCCACCGGCGCCGTGTGGTACAAGGGCACCGCCAACGCCATCTATCAGAACATGGGCTTCGTGGATCTGTACGACCCGGAGTATGTGCTGGTGCTGTCCGGCGACCACATCTATAAGATGGATTACTCCGATATGCTCCGCCGCCATAAGGAGGCCGGGGCCGCCTGCACCATCTCCGTCATGGAGGTGCCGTGGGAGGAGGCCAGCCGCTTCGGCATCATGTCCGTGGACGGCGGCGGCCGCATCACGGAGTTCGCGGAGAAGCCCAAGGAGCCGAAAAGCAATCTGGCATCCATGGGAATCTATATCTTCACATGGAGCAAGCTGAAGGCGTATCTCACCGCCGACGAGGCCGATCCCCACAGCGACAACGATTTCGGCAAGAACATCATCCCTACCATGCTGGCGGCGGGGGAGGTCATGGCGGCCTACCGCTTTGAGGGCTACTGGAAGGACGTGGGCACACTGGACTCCCTGTGGGACGCCAACATGGACATGCTGTCCCCCGGCTCGGGGCTGAACCTGCTGGACAAGAAGTGGCCCATCTACGGGCGCACACCCAACTGCCCGCCCACGTTCGTGGGGCCGGACGGCGACATCGGCAACAGCGCCGTGGCCAAGGGCTGCACCATTCTGGGCGAGGTGAAGAACACCGTACTGAGCTACGGCTCCTCCGTGGGAGAGGGGGCTGAGGTGTCCTACTCCGTGGTGATGCCCAACGCCGTCATCGAGGCCGGGGCCAGGGTGTCCTACGCCATCGTGGGCGAGGGCTGCCATGTGGGGAAGAACGCGGTGGTCGGCGGCGCGCCGGGCAGCGTGGACTTCGACCACTGGGGCATCGCGGTGCTGGGGCCGCACACCGCCGTCCCTGACGGCGGTGTGGTGGAGCCGAAAATGATGCTGGGAGCCAGCGGCAAGGAGGTACGGCCATGAAGGGCATGCACGGGATCATCTTCTCCTACGAAAAGCAGACGGATCTGCGGGAGCTTATCGCCAACCGCATCCACGGCTCCATCCCCTTCGGCGGGGATTACCGGGTCATCGACTTTGTGCTGTCCGCCATGGTCAACGCCGGCGTCACCGATGTGGGCGTCATCATGCACGGCAAGTGCCAGTCCATGCTGGACCATCTCGGCTCCGGCAAGAGCTGGGACCTCAGCCGCAACCACGGCGGCCTGACGCTGCTGCCCGCCTTTGCGTACAACGAGAGCCGGGGCGCCGGCGGCCAGTACCGGGGCAAGGTGGAGGCGCTGGCCGGCGTCATGAATTATCTCAAGGGCATCCGGCAGGACTATGTGGTGCTGTCGGACAGCGACATCGTGATCAACCTGCCGCTGGAGGACGTGCTGCGCCGCCATATCGACAGCGGCGCGGACATGACGGCGGTGTGCACCGCTGTGCCCGGCGATGTATCGGACACCTACTTTACAGTGGATGAGACGGGCCGCATCACCGACACCGCCTACGACGTGTTCGCGCCGGCGGGGTACCGCTGCCTGAACATGTTCATCCTCAGCAAAGAGCTGCTGCTGCGGATGGTGACGGAGTGCGCCAGCCGCAACCAGTTCAGCTTCCGCCACAACATTCTGCAGGAGATGGGGAAGCAGTACCGCTTCCACGCCTACATCTACGACGGCTATGCCGCCCGCATCAACAGCGTGCAGAGCTACTACCAGCGCAGCATGGAGCTGCTGGACCCCGCCCTGCGGCAGGCGCTGTTCTGCCGGGAGCGGCCGGTGTACGGCAAGGAGAACGATTCCCCGTCCAGCTACATCGATCCCAGCGGCCCCTGCGTCAATTCCCTGATCGCGGACGGCTGCGACATCCAGGGCAGCGTGAAAAACTGCATCCTGTTCCGCAATGTGCGCATTGAAAAGGGCGCCAGTGTGGAAAACTGTATCCTGTTCAAGGACACGGTGGTGAAAAAGGGCGCGGTGCTGCGCAATGTCATCACCGATAAGTATGTGACCGTCGGCGAGAACGTGACGCTGATGGGTCACGAGCACTATCCCATCGTCATCGCCAAGGGCAGCACCGTCTGAGGGCTGCCGGAGAAAGGAGCTGCGGTATGAAGATCCTGTATGTGTCCAGTGAGGCGTTCCCCTTCTGCAAGACCGGGGGACTGGCCGACGTGGCGGGCAGTCTGCCCCCGGCGCTGGCCCGGAATGGCGACGAGGTGGCGGTGATCCTGCCGCTGTACGGACAGATCGGCCAGCAGTGGCGACAGCAGATGACGTTCCGCCGCTACATCTATGTGGATCTGGGCTGGCGGCACCAGTACTGCGGCCTGTTCTCACTGGAGAGAGACGGCGTGACGTGGTATTTCGTGGACAACGAGCACTACTTCTGCCGCAATACGCTGTACGGCGAGTTCGACGACGGCGAGCGCTTCGCCTTCTTCTGCAAGGCGGTCATCGATCTGCTGCCCAGTCTGGACTGGATGCCCGACATCCTGCACTGCAACGACTGGCAGACGGCGCTGGTGCCCATCTATCTCAAGGACGTGTGTACCCGGTGGGAGGCGGTGCGCCGCATCCGCACGGTGTTCACCATCCACAACATCGAGTATCAGGGCCGCTACGGCGAGGACACCGTGGACCAGCTGTTCGGCCTTGACAGAGGGTGGTATAATGACGGCACACTGCAGATGGACGGCGATGTGAACCTGATGAAGGGCGCCATGCTGGTGTCCGACGCCGTTACCACCGTCAGTCCCACCTATGCCGCCCAGCTCCACGACGCGGCCTATGCCGAGGGGATGGAGAGCGTGGTGCGCATGATCGACTGGAAGTTCTCCGGCGTGGTGAACGGGCTGGATGTGGCGGGCTACGACCCCGCCCATGACCCGGCGCTGCCGGAGCGCTACGACGTGGACCACATGGACGGCAAGGCCGCGTGCAAGGCGTCGCTGCAGGCGTCGCTGGGCCTTGCACAGGAGCCGGACACGCCCCTGATGGGCATTGTCAGCCGTCTGGTGGGCCACAAGGGCCTGGACATCGTGGAGCAGGGACTGGACGGCATTATGGCCGCCGGCTGCCAGCTGGTGGTGCTGGGCAAGGGCGACAGCCGGTTCGAGGACTTCTTCCGGGGCAAGGCGTGGCAGTACGGCGGCCGCCTGTCGGCGCAGATCACCTACGCCGAGGATCTGGCCCGCCGGGTCTACGCCGGGTGCGACCTGTTTCTGATGCCCTCCCGCAGCGAGCCATGCGGCCTGAGCCAGATGATCGCCATGCGCTACGGCGCGGTGCCCATCGTCCGCCGCACCGGCGGGCTGGCCGACACGGTGCGTTCCTGCCAGGTGGGGCAGGAGGACGGCACCGGCTATCTGTTTGAGCGCTACGACGCCGGGGCCATGCTGGACGTGATCGGGCAGGCCACCGGCCTGTACCGCGGCGACCGCCAGGGCTTCAACACTGTGCGGCGCCGGGGCATGACGGCGGATTTCAGCTGGGCGCGGAGCGCCGGCGACTACCGCCGCATCTATGCAAACCTGCTGGGCTGACGCCCGGCTGTTCATACGGAGGATTTTAGCATATGACCTATACCAAGGACACACTGAAGGACGCTATCGTGCAGAAGCTGCGGCTGAACTACGGCTGCACCGAGAAGCAGGCCACCGACGGCGAGATGATGAAGGCCTGCGCCATGGTGCTGCGGGACATTATGGCCGAGCACGGCGTGCAGACCCGGGAAAGGACCGCCCACGAGGGACAGCGGAAGGTGCATTACCTGTCCATGGAGTTCCTGATGGGCCGCAGCCTGATGAAGAACGCCTACAACCTGGAGCTGCTGGACGAGCTGACCGCCGCCATCGGCGAGCTGGGGTTCAAGGCCGCCGACATTTTTGAGATCGAGCCGGATGCCGGTCTGGGCAACGGCGGTCTGGGCCGTCTGGCCGCCTGCTATCTGGACAGCATGACCACGCTGGAGATCCCCGCCGCCGGCTATTCCATCTGCTACGAGCTGGGCATCTTCAAGCAGAAGATCGTGGAGGGCCAGCAGGTGGAGCTGCCGGACGACTGGATGCAGCTGGGCGATGCGTGGCTGCTGCCCAAGCTGCAGGAGGCCGAGGAGGTCCATTTCGGCGGCAGGGTGCGCACCCGCTGGGACAACGGCCACCTGATGGTGGTGCATGAGGACTACACCCGGGTCATGGCCGTGCCCTGCGACATGGAGATCGCCGGCTACGACACCGACCACGTCAACACCCTGCGGCTGTGGCAGGCCCGGAGCCCCAAGCCCATCGACATGAAGCTGTTCAGCCAGGGCCAGTACCTGCAGGCGTCGGAGGAGCGGGCTATGGCGGACGCCATCAGCCAGGTGCTCTATCCCGAGGACAACCACTACGAGGGCAAGTCCCTGCGGCTGAAGCAGCAGTATTTCTTCGTCTCTGCCACCATGCAGTCCATCACCCGCAAGCACATCGAGGTGTACGGCACCCTGAAGAACTTCCACGAAAAGAACGTCATCCAGATCAACGACACCCATCCCACGCTGGTGATCCCGGAGCTGATGCGCATTCTGGTGGACGACGCGGGCCTTGACTGGGACGAGGCGTGGCACATCGTCACCCACTGCGTGGCCTACACCAACCACACGGTGCTGGCCGAGGCGCTGGAGGTCTGGCCGCAGCAGCTGTTCGAGACGCTGCTGCCCCGTGTCTGGCAGATCCTGCAGGAGATCGCCCACCGCTGGCAGAAGCAGGTGGAGGAGTACTTCCACGACCCCGCCAAGACCGCCAAGCTGGCCATTATCTGGGACGGACATGTGCGCATGGCCAACCTGTGCCTTGCCGGCTCCATGGCCGTCAACGGCGTGTCGGCGCTGCACTCCGAGATCCTGCGCAGGGACGTGTTCAAGGAAGCCTGCCAGATGATGCCCGACAAGTTCAAGAACGTCACCAATGGCATCGACCACCGCCGCTGGGTGCCCCAGATCAACCGGGGCCTCAATGACCTGATCTGCGACCTCACCGGCGACGGATACCTCACCCGGCCGCAGGAGCTGAAGAAGCTGGAGACCTACGCCGACGATGCGTCGGTGCTGAAGCGGCTGGAGGAGATCAAGCACCAGAACAAGCTGGCCTTCGCCGCCTATGCCAAAAAACAGCAGGGCGTGGTGCTGAACCCCGACGCCATCTTCGACGTGCAGGTGAAGCGGCTCCACGAGTACAAGCGCCAGCTGCTGAACGTGCTGCACATCATCTATCTCTATCAGCGGCTGCAGGACGATCCCAACATGGACATGCGGCCCCAGACGTTCCTGTTCGGCGCCAAGGCCGCGCCGGGCTACGCCGTGGCCAAGCGCATCATCCATCTCATCAACTCCCTGGCCGCACAGATCGACCGCGACCCCATCTGCCGGGACAAGCTGCAGGTGGTGTTCCTGGAGAACTACCGCGTCTCTCTGGCGGAGATGCTGATGCCCGCCAGCGAGGTGAGCCAGCAGATCTCCACCGCCGGCAAGGAGGCCAGCGGCACCGGCAACATGAAGTTCATGATGAACGGCGCCCTGACCGTGGGCACGCTGGACGGCGCCAATGTGGAGATGCACGAGGTGCTGGGGGACGAGAACATGTTCCTGTTCGGCCTGAAGGCCGACGAGGTGGCCCATCTGCGCCGCACCTACGATCCCCAGCTGCTGTATCAGCGGGACCCCGTGCTGCGCCGGGTGGTGGATCAGCTCAAGACCGGTTTCGGCGACGGTGTCACCTACGAGGACATCTGGCAGCGGCTGGTGATGGGCGGGGACGGTCCCGCCGATCAGTATATGGTGCTGGCGGACTTCGCCGCCTACTGCGACGCCGAGGAGCGGATGTGCCGCACCTACGGCGACAGGACGCAGTGGAACCGCATGAGCCTGCTGAACATCGCCCGCAGCGGCATCTTTGCCGCCGACCGGGCCATCGCCCAGTATGCCGATACCATCTGGCATGTGCCGTATAAGAAATAAGCGAAAAGGAGGGACCGCGGGGCGGTCCCTCCTTTTATGCGGCCTTGACAGATGTGGTATACTATCATAGGAATCATATGAAACGACGAGGATACGGATATGGAAGTGACACAGGGCGCACCGTTTGAGAGCTTTGGCCTGTCAGAGGCCACCATGCGCGCCGTCCGCAACAAGCATTACACCATCAGCACGCCGGTGCAGGCCGGCTGTATCCCGCCCATGCTGGCGGGGAAGGATGTCATCGCCAAGGCGCCTACCGGCACCGGCAAGACCATGGCCTTCGGCATCCCCATCATCGAGCGCATCGACCCGGAGAGCGAGGCGGTGCAGGCTGTTATTCTGGCCCCCACGCGGGAGCTGGCCATGCAGATCACCGACGAGATGCGGGACATCGCCGTGTGTCACGAGGGCGTGCGGCTGGTATGCCTGTACGGCGGCCAGCCCATCGGCAAGCAGATCGACGCCCTGAAGCGCCGCCCCCAGATCGTGGTGGCCACGCCGGGGCGGCTCAGCGACCACATGAAGCGCCGCACCGTGACGCTGAAGGATGTCAGCACCGTGGTGCTGGACGAGGCGGACCGGATGCTGGACATGGGCTTCATCCACGATGTCACCCGCATTCTGGACAAGATCCCCAACCGGAAGAATCTGGGGATGTTCTCCGCCACCATCTCCCGGGAGGTCATGGATATCTCCTGGGTGTACCAGCGTGACCCGGAGGAGATCACGGTGCAGGCCACCAAGGAGAACAAACCCGACATCCTCCAGTACCGGCTGGAGGTGCCGTCCGACGGCAAGGTGGACGCCATCGTGCGCATCCTGAACTGCGAGAATTACGAGCGGGTCATCTGTTTCTGCAACACCAAGGGCAGCACCGAGCGGCTCACCAAGTTTTTGCAGATGCGGGGCGTGGACGCCCAGTGCATCCACGGCGACATCCCCCAGCGCAAGCGGGAGGAGGTCATGCAGCGGTTCCGGGACGGCAAGCTGCGAGTGTTCGTAGCCACGGATGTGGCCAGCCGCGGCATCGACGTGGACGATGTGGACGCCGTGTTCAACTTCGAGGTGCCGGAGGAGAACGAGTACTATGTCCACCGCATCGGCCGGACGGGCCGGGCCAAAAAGCACGGCGTGGCATACACGCTGCTCAGCGATTTCCCCAGCCGCATGCGGCTGGACGACATCGCCCGCAACACGCGCAGCCAGATCATCCCCGCCACGGTGGATGAGAGCGGCCATGTGACGCCGGCAGAGAAAAAGTAAAGAGACAGCAGAAGTCCCGCGCCTCCGGCGCGGGACTTTCCTTTTTGTTCCGGTTTTACAGGGCGGCCTTGATGGCGGTCAGCAGGTCGTCATAGCGCTCGAAGGCGGGCAGCTGGGGATAGTCGGCCTTGATCTTGTCCGTGGTGCGGAACAGGAAACCGGCCTTGCTGTGGAGGATCATCTCCAGGTCGTTGTAGCTGTCGCCGCTGGCGATGGTGTCGTAGCCGATGGACTGGAGAGCCTTGACGGTGGTGAGCTTGGAGTGCTCGCACCGCATGACATGGCGGGCAATGTAGCCGTCGCTGTCGATCTCCAGCGTGTTGCACAGCAGGGTGGGGTAGCCCAGCTTCTTCATCAGGGGCATGCCGAACTGGTCGAAGGTGTCGCTGAGGATCACCACCTGCGCCATGCTGCGCAGCTCATCCAGAAACTCCCTGGCGCCGGGCAGCGGGTCGATCCGGGCGATGACATCCTGGATCTGCTGCAGCTTCAGACCCTTTTCCCGCAGGAGGTCGATGCGCCAGCGCATCAGCTTGTCGTAGTCCGGCTCATCGCGGGTGGTGCGGCGTAGCGCAGGGATGCCGCTCTCCTCGGCAAAGGCGATCCAGATCTCAGGGACGAGGACACCCTCCATATCCAGGCAAACGATGTTCATAAAAGCGGCTCCTTTCTCACTTTTTCAGCACTTCCGACAGGACGTAGTCCAGCATGGCGTCCTTGTCGATCACGTCCTTATGCAGCACGGGGCGGCCCTCCAGACCGGACAGGTTGCCGGGGATGGGGACGCCGGAGATCCGCGCCAGCTCGTTCATCATGTGGAACTCGTTGCCGCTGCCCGGATGACCCAGCGCGGACAGCACCGCCGCAGGGAACTTATAGGGTGAGGCGGTGGACAGCACCACCGTGGGTGCGCCGGTGCCGCGCAGCTCGCCGTCCAGCTGCTCCGCCACGGACCACGCCACGGCGGTGTGGGGGTCGCAGAGGTAGTGCTGCTCCGACCACAGGCGGCCGATGACATCGGCTGCACCCTTGTCATCACAGCAGCCGCAGGAGAAGTCCTGCCGCAGCTTTTCCAGCAGCGCACCGGACAGCTGGTAGGCGCCGTCCTCGCTGAGCTGGCGCATGAGGCCGGCCACATAGGCGCTGTCGCGGGACAGCAGGAACAGCAGACGCTCCAGATTGCTGGACACCAGAATGTCCATGGAGGGGGAGGTGGTCTTGTAGAACGGGCGGCGGCGGTCGTAGCGGCCGGTGGAGATGAACTCCGTCAGCACGTCGTTGGCGTTGCTGGCGCAGACCAGACGGCCCACGGGCAGGCCCATCTCCTTGGCAAAGTAGCCCGCCAGGATGTCGCCGAAGTTGCCGGTGGGCACCACAAAGTTCACCTTGTCGCCCAGGGCGATGCGGCCCGCCTTCACCAGATCGCCGTAGGCCCGGAAGTAGTACACCACCTGAGGGGCCAGGCGGCCGATGTTGATGGAGTTGGCGGAGGACAGCATGGCGCCGTGAAGGTCACGGCCCTTACAGGCGGCGAACACCTGCTTGACACCGGTCTGGGCATCGTCGAAGTTGCCCCAGACGGCGCAGACCTTCACGTTATCGCCGGTCTGGGTGGCCATCTGGGCCTGCTGGACGGCGGATACGCCGCCGTAGGGGTAGAACACGATGATGCGGGTGCCCTTTACATCGTGGAAGCCCTCCAGTGCGGCCTTGCCGGTATCGCCGGAGGTGGCGGTGAGGATGACCACGTCGCCCTGCATGCCCTCGGCCCGGGCGGCGGCGCCGATAAGGCGGGGCAGCACCGACAGGGCCACGTCCTTGAAGGCGGAGGTGGGGCCGTGGTACAGCTCCAGCACATATTTATCACCCACGGGCACCAGCGGTGTCAGGTCGGCGGTGGGGAACTTGCCGGCGTAGCTTTTGCGGACGAGATCCTCCATGTCGGGGAAGTCCGGCAGCAGCGCGGAGAGGATCTTCGCGGCCATGGACAGGGTGTCCAGCCGCAGCGCGCCCTGCCAGTCGAAGTCCAGCCCGGCGGGATCGCAGATATACAGACCGCCGTCGGGGGCAATGCCCTCCAGCACCGCCCGGGTGGAGGGGGCGGTGAGGCGGATGTCGCGTGTGCTATGGTACAGCATAGGAAAAGTCCTCCAAAAATTTCTCTTGCATTTCTGATGACGCTATGATACACTGTCGCCAACAAAAAAGCAAGTGTTTTTATCTCGAGGACAAATGCAATTTTTTTGTCGCCATGATAAAAGTGCTGCGCAAAAAATCCAGAGGTAAGAGGCAGAAATATGTTGAAAGTATTGAAATTCGGCGGATCGTCCATGGCGGACGCAAAGCAGTTCGCCAAGGTGCGGGATATCGTGCGGGCGGACGACAGCCGCCGCGTGGTGGTGGTCAGCGCCGCCGGCAAGCGGGACAAGAACGACCACAAGCTCACCGACCTGCTGTATCTGTGCCACGCGCATCTGCAGTACGGCGTCAGCTGCGACGCCATTTTTGAGATGATCCGGTCCCGGTATGTGGACATCCGGGACCAGCTGGGGCTGAAGACGCCGCTGGAGGCGGAGTTCGACGCCCTGCGGGAGAAAATGGACAAGGGCATCAGCGCCGACGAGCTGGTGTCCCGCGGCGAATACTTTGCGGCGGAGCTGATGGCGGACTATCTGGGCTACGGCTTTCTGGACAGCTCGCTGTGGCTGAAGTTCCGGCTGGACGGTACGGTGGATCAGGAGGCCAGCTATGAGAACCTGCGCCGGGCCGCGTCGGGACGGCGGGTGGTGATCCCCGGCTTTTACGGGGCCATGCCCGACGGCAGTATCCACACGTTTTCCCGGGGCGGCAGCGACATCACCGGTGCGCTGGCCGCGGCGGCGCTGGATGCCGACGTGTATGAGAACTGGACGGATGTGTCCGGATTCCTGATGGCCGATCCCAAGATCGTAAAGGATCCCAAGCCTATCGAGCGCATCACCTACGCGGAGCTGCGGGAGCTGAGCTACATCGGGGCGCAGGTGCTCCACGAGGGCACGGTGTCGCCGGTGCGGGAGAAGAACATCCCGCTGAATATCCGCAACACCAATCAGCCGGAGCATCCGGGCACCATGATCCGGGAGAGCTTCGACGAGTCGGAGACAGAGCGCTCCTCCGGCAGCATGATCACCGGCATCGCCGGGAAGAAGGGCTTCTCCGTCATCACCATCACCAAGAACGGCATGTCCTCCGAGCTGGGGGCGGTGCGCCGCATCCTGGAGGTGCTGGAGCGGTACAATATCAATGTGGAATATCTGCCCTCCGGCATCGACAGTGTGTCGCTGGTGGTGGAGACGGGCAAGTCCTCGCCCTATCTCTATCAGGCCATGGGCGATCTGGAGAAGGAGATCAGGCCAGACAGCCTGCACATCACCGACGGCATGGCCATCGTGGCGGCGGTAGGCCGGAAGATGGCGTTCCAGCCCGGTTCCTCCGGCAAGATCTTCGGCAAGCTGGGTGAGAACGGTATCAACATCCGTATGATCACCCAGGGTCCGGAGGAACTGAACATCATCGTGGGTGTGGACGGCCCGGACTTCGAGAGAGCCATCCGCGTGCTGTACGACAGCTTTGTGAAATAATAAGGAGGAGCATCCATGAAACAGTATAAAGTTGCGATATTGGGCGCCACCGGCGCGGTGGGCCGTGAGATGATGAAGGTGCTGGCGGAGCGGGACTTCCCGGTGGGGGAACTGCACCTGCTGGCGTCGGAGCGCTCCGTGGGGCAGGTGCTGCCGTGGAAGGGGCAGGACATCGCCGTGGAGCTGGCCTGCGACAAGGCCTTTGAGGGTATGGACATCGTGCTGGGCGCGGCGGAGAACGACATCGCCAAGCAGTTCGCGCCGGCCATCGTCAAGGCGGGCGCCGTATTCGTGGACAACTCCAGCGCGTTCCGCATGGACCCCGATGTGCCGCTGGTCGTTCCGGAGATCAATCCGGAGGACGCTAAGAAGCACAAGGGCATCATCGCCAACCCCAACTGTACCACCATCGTGTCGCTGGTGGCCATCAACGCCCTGAATCAGGACAGCCCTATCGAGAGCATCATCGCCTCCAGCTATCAGGCGGTGTCCGGCGCCGGCGCCGGCGGCCCCATCGAGCTGATGAACGAGGTGGAGCAGCTGGGACTTGGGCAGAAGGTGGAGCCGAAGGTGTTCCAGTACCAGATCGCCTACAACGTCATTCCGCAAATCGGCGGCGAGGCCTTTGAGGGTTACACCTCCGAGGAGATGAAGATGCAGAACGAGGGGCGCAAGATCATGCACCTGCCGGAGCTGAAGGTCAGCTGCACCTGTGTGCGGGTGCCGGTAGTGCGGAGCCATAGCGTGTCCATCGTAGTGCGGACGAAGGAGAAGATCTCCGTGGAGCGGGCGCGGCAGCTCATCGCGGCGGCGCCGGGCTGCCGTCTGGTGGACGATCTGGCCAGCAAGCGCTATCCCATGCCGCTGGAGACCAGCGACCAGGATCTGGTGTTCGTGGGCCGCATCCGGGACGACCTGACCAGCGACAACGGCCTGAACATCTGGTGCTGCGGCGACCAGGTGCGCAAGGGCGCGGCCACCAACGCCGTGCAGATCGCGCAGCTGCTGGTGGAATAAGGGAATGAACAAAAAGTAAAGCCGCCCGCAGGGCGGCTTTACTTTTTGGCTGAAACCATATATAATGGCAGAAAACGATCCCACGGAGGAGTGGCTTATGAGAATTTGGAAACGGGCGGCGGCGCTGCTGCTGGCTCTGTGCATGACGGCACTGCTGGCGGCCTGCGGCGAGGACCCCAACGACGAGAAGAAGCTGTCGGTGGTCATGACCGGTACGGTGCATACCATGGATCCGGCCAAGGTGTCCACGGCGGCGGAGCGCACCGTGGTGCAGCATGTATTTGAGAATCTGATGCGGCTGAACGCGGACGGCACGGCGGCACACGCCATGGCCCGCAGCTATACCCAGGAGACGGCGCTGGACGGCTCGGTGACGTATACGTTCCAGCTGCGTACCGACGCCAAGTGGTCCGACGGCACCGCCGTCACGGCCCACGACTTCGTGTACGCCTGGCGGCGGCTGGTGGATCCGGAGACGGACAGCCCCAACGCCGATGCCCTGTCCATGGTGGCGGGGTACGAGCAGGCGGTGCTGGGCGATACGGAGGCGCTGCAGGTCACGGCACCGGACGATCACACACTGCAGGTGGTGCTCAGCGGCAGCTGCCCCTATTTCATCGGCAGCGTCTGCACGGCGGCGGCCACTATGCCGGTGCAGGAAAAGACGGTGACCGCCCACGGCAACTGGTCGGGCAGCAGCCTGTGGTTCGTGGGCAACGGACCCTATGAGCGCACCGGCGACTGGAGCGACACGGCGCGGCTGACGCTGCATACCCGGGCGGCATACTACGATGTGAAGCGGCTGGGGCCTGATCGCATCGATCTGCTGCTGAAGGAGCGGCAGGAGGCGGATGCCAGTGCCGGCAAGGTGGACATCGTTATCGGCGCCGGCGGCGAGGATGCCGCACAGGGCGGCGATCCCACGGTAGGCATCCTGCTGGTGAACCAGATGGCCACCAGCATGGGACATCCGGAGCTGCGGCGGGCGCTGAGCCTGGTCATCGACCGGGAACAGGCGGCGCAGACCGTGGGACAGGACTGCCGGGCGGCGGAGGGACTGGTGCCCTACGGCATCCGCACCGGTGAGGGCGAGGAGTTCCGCACCGCCAACGGTGCGCTGATCGACAACGACCCCAAAACATACAGCGAACGCTGCCAGGGGGCGCAGGCGCTGCTGCGGCAGGCCGGGTACACCAACGCGGTGACGCTCAGCGCGCTGAACACAGTGACGCTGCTGTACGACAGGAGCATGGCGCAGACGGCCCAGCAGCTCCAGCAGACATGGGAGTCAAAGCTGGGCATCAAGGTGCAGCTGGAGGACGTGGAGAGCTATGAGCTGACGGCGCGGCTGGAGAGCGGCGAGTTCGTGCTGGCGCTGATGGAGCTGACGGGGCACTACAACGACGCATCGGCCTATCTGGACCCGTGGCGCAGCAGCGACATGCGGAACTACGGCATGCAGTACCTCAACGCCTATGACATCCTGATGAAGATCGCGGCAAACAGCAGCTCGCTGGATGCCCGGGACGCCTACCTGAAGGACGCGGAGCGGCTGCTGGTGGAGAACAGCAACATCATCCCGCTGTACAGCCGGGTGCAGCCCTATGTGATCCGGGACGAGGTGCTGGGCGCCGTGCCCGACGGCATGGGCGCGTGGTACTTCGGCGGCGTCAATCGGGCGTCGTGAGCGGGACGCGATATAAGAAGAACAAGACCGCCGGGGCTGGCCCCGGCGGTCTTTCTGCATGCGGATGTTATCTGCGGCGGGCGGTGTCCACGACGACGGCCTGCGCCCGGGCCAGCTTCAGGTCGTGGCGCAGGCGCATGGGCGGCAGCTGCTGGCGCAGCAGGTCGCGGGACAGCTGGTACTGCGCGGACAGCTCGCCGTACTTCTGCTCCACGTCCTCGTCCGTCACGTCGATGCCCTCCAGACGGGCGATCTCCGTCATGGCCAGCTCGAAGCGGGCGGCGGAGACGGCCTGCTCCCGGGCGTGGGCGCGGAGATCCTCTATGGATGCGCCGCTGGCCTCCAGATACTGCTCCAGCTGCATGCCCTGGCTCTCCAAATGGCCGCGCAGCTCCTGGATCAGACCGTCCAGCTGGTTCTCCACCATGGCATCGGGCAGCTGCACCTCCATGCCCTCCAGCACCTGACGGATCAGGTCGTTGGCAAACTGCTCGGCGGCCTCGGTCTGCTTTTTGGCCACGGCCTGCTCCATAACGGAGCGGCGCAGCTGGGACAGGTCCGCAAAGCCCTGGGCTCTGGCGAAGGCGTCATCCAGCACGGGCATGGTGCGGCGGGTGATCTCGTGGACGGTGATGCGGAACGTGGCGTCCTTGCCGGCCAGCTCCGGCGTGTAGGCGGTGGGGAAGGTGACGTGGATATCCCGCTCCTCGCCGACGCGGGCGCCGGCCACCTGCTCCTCAAAGCCGGGGATGAAATAGCCGCTGCCCAGCAGCAGGGGGTAGTGCTCACCCTTGCCGCCCTCAAAGGCCACGCCGTCCACAAAGCCCTCAAAGTCCAGCACCACCTCGTCGCCCATGGCGGCGCGGTCGGGATGCTCGGCGGTCATGTGGGCGCGGGCGTACTCCTCCAGCGCGGCCTGAGTGTCCTCCTCGGACAGCTCCGCCTCCGGGTACACGGCGCTGAGACCCTTGTACCGGCCCAGCTTCACCTCGGGGTACAGGTCGATGAGGGCGGTGAACGTGAAGCCGTCGGGGCCGATGGATTCCACCGTCAGGGTGGGGGTGCCGGCAATGGCGATATCCTCCCGGCCGATGGCCTCCACCAGCGCCTGAGGATACGTCTCGTTCACGGCCTCCTGATAGAGGAAATCGGAGCCGTAGGCAGCTTCGATCTTCTCGCGGGTGGGCTCACCCTCCACGGGGCACAGGGACTTGATGCCGTTGTAGCAGTGCATCAGCGCGTCCTGCCATGTGCCGCGGTCTACGGTGACGGTCAGGCGCACCTGACGGTTTTCCGGGATGTCTACACGCTTTTTGATCTCCATGGGGGAGCTCCTCCTTGTTTCGGCATAAACTGCCAGTATATTATGATAAGTATACTATACCCGCAGACGGATGGCAAGGGCGTCAGGCACTTTCGGCGGAGTGACTGAGTTGTAAAATTATTGTGACATTTACAACAAAGGGGGTTGTCCTCCGCAGGCGCATTTGCTACAATACAGGGGACTATTTTTCATCTCACCGGAGGTATCTATGCAGCGCATCAAGGCATTTATCCACGACCACCCGCACATGTGGTGGGGACTGTTCCTGCCGGTCTATCTGGCACTGTTCTTTACCATCGAGCATTTCATCACCGACAACTACTGGGCCACACAGCTGCCCATTGACTATAAGATCCCGTTTCTGGAGGGGTTCGCCCCGTTCTACGCCAGCTGGAGCGTGCTGCTGTGCGTGCTGGGCATCTACCTCATCGTCAAGGACGGCGAGGGCTTCCGCCGGTACATGTGGAGCATCATGGTGACATTTCTGGTCAGCACCCTCATCTGCGCCCTTATCCCCAACGGGCAGGACCTGCGGCCCGCCGTGATGCCGCGGGACAACATCTTCTGCGATCTGGTGGCCTATACCTACTCGCTGGACACCAACACCAATGTGTTCCCCAGCGTTCATGTGGTGGGCGTCATTGATGCGTGGTTCGCTGTGTGGCACACCAAGGGCCTGAAGAAATGGACGTGGCGGTGGGGCACCGCGGTGTACGGCCTCATCGTCATCGCCTCCACGCTGTTCATCAAGCAGCACGCGGTCATCGACGTGCTGGCCGGCTTCGTGGTGGGCTTTCTGGGCAACTATGTGGTCTACGGCATCATCGGGCGGCGGCGCGACCGCCGGCTGTGCAGGGAGGTGTGAGGCATGGACATCGGTGCGTCCCCGCTGTTCCGGGATATCAGCGAGGAGTCCCAGCGGGCCATGTGTACCTGCTTCGACATGCGGGAGTATACGTTCCGGCCCGGTGAGGTGGTCTATGACTTCTCCGAGGGGCGGAACATGGTGGGCGTCCTGACCAGGGGCGCCGCCGTCATCGAGCGCATCGACCATCAGGGCAGCCGCACCATTCTGGAGCGGCTGGACGAGGGCGGCGTGTTCGGCGAGATGCTGATGTTTGAAAACGTGGCTGGCGACAGCATCACCGTGGTGGCCGAGGAGCCGTGCCGGGTATGGCTCATGGCGGCGGAGCAGGTGACGAAGCGGTGCGAGAAGGCCTGCGCCCACCACACACGGGTGGTGGAGAATATGTTCCAGCTGGTGGCGGAGAAGGCCACCTCCCTCTATGAGCGGGTGGAGGTGCTGAGCCGCCGCAGCATCCGGGACAAGCTGCTGTGCTACTTTTCGCTGCTGGCGGCCAAGAGCGGCAGCGAGTTCCAGCTGCCCTTCTCCCTCAGCGCGCTGGCGGACTATATCTCCACCGACCGCAGCGCCATGATGCGGGAACTGAAAAAGATGCGGGACGAGAAGCTGGTGGATATTTCCGGCCGCCGCGTCCTGCTGCACCAGGGCATTTGAGCCATTTTCCCGGCAAGTGAAGATTGACGGGTCTGCCCGTTGGTGTTACAATGGTACGGTAAGCGGATACGCCGCGAATTTGATCCTATGGCGGATGCCGAACTTAAAAGAGAAGGAGCCGTGATGTATGTACCGCATCGTTAGAAAAGAAGCGCTGAAGCCCACCGTGATCCTGTATGAGATCGAGGCACCCATGGTTGCCAGAAAGGCGGAGCCGGGCCAGTTCATCATCCTGCGCGTGGATGAAAAGGGTGAGCGTATCCCCATTACGATCCACGACTACGACCGGGAGAAGGGCACTGTGACCATCATTGTCCAGACCGTCGGCGCCACCACCGAGAAGCTGAGCCACAAGCAGCAGGGCGAGTGCCTGCATGATTTTGTCGGCCCCCTGGGCCGTCCCACCGAGACGGAGGGCAAGAAGAAGGTCTGCGTCGTCGGCGGCGGCGTGGGCTGCGCCATTGCCTATCCCGTGCTGAAGAAGTTCCATGACTGCGGCGCCGAGGTGCATGCGGTGGTGGGCTTCAAGAGCAAGGATGTCGTGATCCTGGAGGACAAGTTCAAGGCGGTCTCCTCCGTGCTGAAGGTCTGCACCGACGACGGCTCCTACGGGCAGAAGGGCCTTGTTACCGAGGCGCTGAAGCAGCTGCTGGACGACGGCAACCAGTACGACGAGATCTTTGCCATCGGCCCCATGGTCATGATGAAGTTCGTCTGTAAGACCACCGAGCCTTACGGCGTGCCCACCACCGTGTCCATGAGCCCCATCATGATCGACGGCACCGGCATGTGCGGCGGCTGCCGCCTTACCGTGGGCGGCGAGACGAAGTTCGCCTGCGTGGACGGCCCCGACTTCGACGGTCACAAGGTGGACTGGGATCTGGCCGTGAAGCGCAACCAGATGTACCACGACTTCGAGGTGCATAAGCACGAGGAAGTCTGCAATCTGTTCAAGCAGGAGGTAAAGTAAGATGGCTGCCAAGATCAACATGCGTTTGGATAAGAACGAGATGCCTTCTCAGGACCCGCAGGTCCGCAACAAGAACTTCCTGGAGGTGGCCCTGGGCTACACCGAGGAGCAGGCGCTGGACGAGGCTGCCCGCTGCCTGAACTGCAAGAACCATCCCTGCGTGGACGGCTGTCCCGTTAACGTGCGCATCCCCGAGTTCATCCAGAAGATCGTGGAGAAGGACTACGAGGGCGCCTATCAGGTGATCCACCAGACCAGCTCCCTGCCCGCTGTATGCGGCCGTGTGTGTCCCCAGGAGAGCCAGTGCGAGATGCACTGCGTCCGGGGCAAGAAGGGCGATCCCGTGGGTATCGGCCGTCTGGAGCGCTTTGTGGCCGACTGGCACAACGCCCACAGCACCGAGACTGCTGCCAGGCCCGCCTCCAACGGCCACAAGGTGGCTGTCATCGGCTCCGGCCCCGCGGGCCTGACCTGCGCCGGCGATCTGGCCAAGAAGGGCTATGAGGTCACGGTGTTCGAGGCGCTGCATCTGGCCGGCGGCGTGCTGGTGTACGGCATCCCCGAGTTCCGTCTGCCCAAGGCCATCGTGCAGAAGGAAGTGGACGGCCTGAAGGCCATGGGCGTGAAGGTGGAGACCAACACCGTGGTGGGCCGCACCATCACCATTGACGAGCTTATGGAGGAGAACGGATTCGAGGCCGTGTTCATCGGCTCCGGCGCCGGTCTGCCCATGTTCATGAATATCCCCGGCGAGAACCTGAAGGGCGTCTACTCCGCCAACGAGTTCCTGACCCGCATCAACCTGATGAAGGCGTATCTGCCTGACAGCGACACGCCCATTATGGACCTGAAGGGCAAGACCGTGGCCGTGGTGGGCGGCGGCAACGTGGCCATGGACGCCGCGCGCTGCTCCAAGCGTCTGGGCGCCGAGGTGTATGTGGTGTACCGCCGCGGCATGGAGGAGCTGCCCGCCCGTCACGAGGAGGTGGAGCACGCCATCGAGGAGGGCGTCATCTTCAAGACGCTGAACAACCCCGTGCAGATCAACGGCGACGAGCAGGACTGCGTGAAGTCCATGACCTGCATCGAGATGGAGCTGGGTGAGCCGGATGCCTCCGGCCGCCGCCGTCCCGTGGAGAAGAAGGGCAGCGAGTTCGACCTGCCTGTGGACGCCGTTATCATGTCCCTGGGCACCAGCCCCAACCCCCTGATCAAGTCCACCACCAAGGGCCTGGAGGTCAATAAGAAGGGCGGCATCATCGTCAATGAGGAGGGCCTCACCTCCCGTCAGGCGGTGTACGCCGGCGGCGACGCCGTTACCGGCGCGGCCACCGTCATCCTGGCCATGGGCGCCGGCAAGCTGGGCGCCAAGTCCATTGACGAGTATCTGAGCGCCAAGTAAGAGACCTACATACGGCCCGCCCTGCGGCAATACGCCGCAGGGCGGGCTTTGCACCACAGAAAACAGGAGGATCACCGTGGCGAACTTTACGAAGCAGGCCATCAAGGCGTCGTTCATGAAGCTGCTGAGCCAGAAGCCGCTGAGCAAGATCAGCGTCCGGGACATCGTGGAGGACTGCGGCATCAACCGCAACTCGTTCTACTACCACTTTCAGGATATCCCGTCCCTGCTGGGCGAGATCGTGACGGAGCAGACGGACGCGCTGATCCGGCAGTACCCGTCCATCTCCTCCATGGAGGAGTGCTTCTCCGTGGCGTTCCGCACGGCCCGGGAGAACCGCCGGGCCGTCATGCACATTTTCAACTCCGCCAACCGGGATATGTTTCTGCAGGACACGCTGCGGCTGTGCGAGTATGTGGTCAGCACCTACATCGCCACCGCGTTCTCCGGCGAGAGCATCAGCGTGGATGACCGGCGGGTTGTGGTGCAGTTCATGAAGTGCCAGCTGTTCGGCATGTGGATCGACTGGGTCAGCAGCGGCATGAAGGAGGAGTCCTTTGCCGACCTGCAGCGGATGATCAGGCTGTGCCGCGGCGTGCCGGAGCTGATCGTGGCCCACAGCAACCAGCAGGAGGCGTGACGCCCGGCGGACAAAGCCGCGGGAGTGCCCAAAAAACAGACGAATACCCGGAGATGCCCGGTTTTCGGGCATCTCCTTTTTCTGCCCGTATCGCCGCCCGGCGGGGTGGGGTATGCTATGATATGAGGAAAAAGGGCGCGGAAGGAGATGCTGTTCTATGCGCAAGGTAAGGGCCACAGGGCCGCTGTGGGCTGTGAAAATGGGATATATCGTGGTGTCGGCGCTATTCTGCGTGCTGGGCGTGGTGCTGTTCATCATGGCGGAGCGGTGCGTGCCGTGGATCGGGCGGGCGCTGGGCATCGGCATGGTGGCCTGCGGCGTCATCAAGCTGGGCGGGTACTTCTCCAAGGACCTGTTCCGGCTGGCGTTTCAGTACGATCTGGCCTTCGGCATCCTACTGATGGCTGTGGGCATCATCACGCTGTGCCATCCGGGGGAGGCCATGACGTTCCTGTGCGTCATGTTCGGCATTCCGGTGCTGGCGGACGGTCTGTTCAAGATCCAGGTGGCCGTGGACGCCAGACGCTTCGGCATCGAGCAGTGGTGGCTGGTGCTGCTGCTGGCGGTGCTGACAGGCGTGATCGGACTGCTGCTGGTGCTGCGGCCCACGGAGGGCGCCCAGGCACTGGTGATGCTGATGGGGGCGTCGCTGTTTCTGGATGGTGCGCTGAACCTCAGCGTGGCGCTGTGCGCCGTGAAGGTGGTGCGCCACCAGCAGCCGGATGTGATCGAGACGGATGATTACGAGATCGAGTGAGAGAGAAAAGGGAGAGGGCGGTGCGCCGGCGGCGCACCGCCCTCTCCCTTTTTGCGGGGTGGACGAAATACGGTAAACAGTGAAAATCAATGCGCTGCGCTATAAGACGGATATGATACATATATGGAACGGAAAACCGCAAAAACGGAGAAAATGCAGAACAATGCAGGGAAAAACGGGGAACGGCAAAATGGATAAAAATTACAGCAATGTAAGAAGATGGATTTTGTGGTAATGCACAAATAATTTGGCGGATCGCAACGATCCGCACAGCAGGAGCACGCCCGCCGCCGGTGTGAAAACGGTACCGGAGACGGAAGGGCTCCCGTTGGCGCGGGAGCAAACGAAAAACGGCGCAAAATCCCCATGGGGATTTTGTTATGCAGCCATGCTGCATAACAAAGAGCACTGCACGACCGGGGGAGATCTGCAACCATCCGAGAGAGAACAAATCAAAGGGGAAAGCGAGGAAACAGAACATGAGAAAGTTCTTATCCGTGCTCCTGTCACTGGCCATGCTGATGAGCATGCTGGTGGTGCCTGTCGCCGCGGAGGACGAGGCGTCGGGGACGAGCGGAGCGGCATCGGCAGAGTGCCACCTGCTGGCGGGGATCAGCGCATATGAGGTGATGGAGGGCGAGACGGTCACTGTTACGCTGCACAGCGAGGCGATGACCGTGAAGACCTTCAGCGGCGGCCTGAGCTTTGACAGCGATGCGCTGACCTGCATCGGCATCAGCACCGGGTCGGGCTATGACCGGATGGCGGACGGCGCGCTGATGACGCAGCTGTCCACCACATGGGAGGCCAACGCCAACGGGAACGTGGGTTTGTCCGTTGTACGCACTGCGGAGGAGACCTACGATGCGCAGGAGCTTCTGACGGTGACATTCACCGCCGCAGCGCCCGCGGAGAGCGGCACCTACATCGGCGTCTATGAGGACTCCGACGGCATGGACGGCTTTGCGGGCGAGGGCGCCGGGCTGACGCTGTATATCCGCACCGGCGGGATGCCCCATGAGCATGTGTATGACCAGCAGGTGCCGGATGATATGTTCTGTCTGGTGAGCGCGGCCACCTGCGAGGCTCCGGCCGTATACTACTGGAGCTGCATCTGCGGCGAGCCGGGCACGGAGACGTTCACCTACGGCGATGCGCTGGGGCATACGCTGATGGTCACACCGGCCAGACAGCCCTCCACTGAGGAGCCGGGCAACAGCACCTACTGGACGTGCGGACGCTGCGGCAAGTACTTCAGCGATGCGGCGGGCACCGTCGAGATCGAGGAGGGCAGCTGGGTGATCCCGCCGCTGGAGGTAGGGGATGCGTTTACGGCGTATCTGGAGCCCAGCGCCGGACAGGTCTGCCCGGGGCAGGAGTTCACCGTGACGGCGAAGGTGCGGAACGCGCCGAAGTTTGCGGGATTCCAGCTTCTCATCAAGTACGATGCTGACCGCCTGGAGCCGGTAAAGAATGGCAGCAGGTATACGGACCAGGAAGGGAGCATCTTGTCAGCAGCTCTGACGGATAATGTTACAGCGACAGGGCTGTATGTGACGTATATCGCGGAAACGGATGTCGAGGCGTCGGAGGGCACACTGTTCACCTTTAAATTCAAGGTGAAGGACAGTGCACCGGCCGGAAAAGCGGATATCACGGTGGAAACAGATGTGGAGTTTGACGGCGTTTGGACAAGTTCAGAGGGAGATCTGACGGATCCTGCCTATGAGAATACATCTGTGGGCGTGGGACATGTGTACAACACCGTTTGGTCCATGAACGCGGACAGCCACTGGTTCGCCTGCGGGAACTGCGGCCAGCAGCAGCCCGGCACGCTGGAGACGCACGATTTCTCTGCTGTGCGGGACAACGGTGACGGCACCCACAGCAGCTTCTGCACCATCTGCGGCTATACAGAAGAATCTGCAGAGGAACACTACTGCAGCGATGGCTGGCAAAGTGACGGCACCGACCACTGGAAGGTGTGCGACGCCTGCGGCGCGGTATATGAAAGTGAGAGCCACAGCCTGAGCTGCGTGGATAACGGCGACGGCAGCCACAACGAGGCCTGTAATATCTGCGGCTACGTTGCATCCACGGCGTCTCACAGCAGCACCGCCGGCTGGGCATGGAGCGCCTCCGGTCACTGGAAGGTGTGCGATGGCTGCGGTGCGGAGTTTGACAGGGACACCCACAAGATAGACTACGCCGACAACGGCAACGGCACCCACAGCCGCATGTGTGACGTGTGCGGCTATGTGGAGGAAACGGCGACCCACAGCAGCGCCGTCTGGCACGAGAACGGGGACATCCACTGGAAGGTGTGCGACGACTGCGGCGTCAGCTTTAACGCGGCGGCTCACGCGCTGGGCTATGTGGCCAACAGCAGCAACAACCACAGCCTGGTGTGCTCCATCTGCGGCTATGTCGCGGACACCGGCGCACACACCGATACCGGCAGCTGGATATCTGCCGAGGCGGTGCACTGGAAGGAATGCAGCGACTGTAAAGCGGTGTTCGCCAAGGCGGTCCACAGCTTTGCATATCAGGCCAACACGGACGGTACCCACAGCTACATGTGCGGCGTGTGCGGCTATGTGAAGGAGACGGCGGCCCACAGCAGTGATGCGTGGCAGACCGACGGCACCGACCACTGGAAGGTGTGCGATGACTGCGGTACCGAATTTGCTCGGGGCGCCCACAAAGCCACCGGTGAGCATGCGGCCACCTGTGTGGCGGCGGCTGTCTGCGATGTCTGCGCCCTGCGCTACGGCGAGGCCGATGCGGAGAACCATGATTATGTGTACGGAGCAGTGACACCGGCAACACCCACAGCGGATGGTGAAATACAGAAAGAATGCAGCCGCTGCCATACGATAACCAGTGAGCCGCTGACCTATCATGCAAGCGATTTCAACATGAGCATTGGCAAAGCCGTGGTGCACAGGGGCACGATTACGGTGCCGGTCTCCGTTGCCAACAATCCGGGTATCAGCGGTTTGAAAGTCACCGTGCAGTACGACAAGACAAAGCTGGAGCTGGTGGGGGCAACTGCCGCCGATGGCGTATTGGGAATCTGGGATAAGACCGAGGATAATATCGCCTGGGCTGGCACAGACGCGGTCAAAGCAGATGGCGAACTGTTCTATTTGGAGTTTAACGTGCTTGACAGTTCGGCAGCCAGCAATGTGGAGATCAAATTGACGTATCAGTACGATAATGTACTGGACGAAAATGACGAGGCACTGCTGTTTGGAGTGACTCCCGGCGAGGTAAAGATCACAGCACCGGGCGACATCGATGGAGATGGCAGGGTTCGACTCAAGGATGTCAGGTTGCTGCTGCGATATGTTAATGCCATGGGCACCAGCGTGGCCGTGGAAATTGTGCCGGGAAGCGCAGATGTTGATAATGACGGCAGAGATCGGCTCAAGGATGTCAGATTGCTACTGCGATATGTCAACGCCTTGGGTACCAGCGCAGAATCCGAAATCGTGATCTACTGAGAATGAGAGGAGACAGCATGAAGATGAAGCAGATGGAGAGCAGAGTTCTATCCCTGCTGTTGGTAATACTGATGCTTGTGTCGATGATACCGGGCTCGGTTTTGGCGACAGAAGGGACTGGAGCTGGTACGATGAACCTGACCTTGAGTCCTGAAAAAAGCACGGTCAATCCGGGCGATGCGGTGAAGGTGGATGTGGTAGTGGAAAACAACCCGGGTATCACCGCACTGGGTGTGAAAATTGACTACAATCCGGAACTGTTGACCTTGGCCGGATTCGCCATGAATCAGGAGTGGGGAGGTATGCCCACCAAAGAAGATGATGTAATTGCGGCGAAAGCGGCTTCGTGGATTACAGGAGGCGAGGGCGTTGCGCTCAATGGCACAGTTATGACGCTGGAATTTACGATCGCGGAAAGCGCGGCGAATGGAGCAGTCATTGATGTGTCTCTGCGGGTCGACGAGTGCTTGGACACGGACGACGAGGATGTTGCATGCAGTGCGACACCTTGTACGCTTACCGTTACCGGCGGCAGTGAACCTGTTCAGATCACCGGGGTGACGCTGGAGGGCGAGGGCCTGACCACCACCGAGGACGGGAAGTATGCCCTGACCATCATTGAGGGCGGTGAGGCGGCCCTGACTGCCAAGGTGGAGCCGGCGGCGGCCAGCCAGACGGTGACCTGGAGCGCCGACAGTGCAGATATCACCGTGACAGACGGCAAGATCACGACCACTTCCGGCACGACCGGTACGTTCACCGTTACCGCCGCGGCAGGCGACAAGAGCGCCGCATGCATCGTGACGGTGACGCACGGGGATCTGAAGCCCGCGGCGGCGACGCCTGCGACTTGTGAGGGGAATGGCCAGAAGGCCCACTGGTTTTGCAGCACCTGCAATAATCGTTATACTGATTCTGCTGGTACGCAGAAGGCAACGGAAGAAGAACTGACCGACCCGATGAAGGGGCACGACTACGGCGCCCTGATCCCGGAAGCTCCCGCGAAATGCAGCCATGCCGGTATGGCTGCGCACTATACGTGCAGCAGATGCGGCGACTTCTTTGACGCGGAGAAGAACAAGAAAGCGGAGAAAGACCTGCTCCTTCCGGCTACCGGGGCGCACGACTGGATCGTCACCAGCTATGTCTGGGCGGACGACTATACATCCTGCACCGGTACGGCGAAGTGCAGAGTGTGCAGCACGGTGAAGTCCGCGGCAGCGACGGATATCCAGAAGGTCGTGACTACGACTGCCACCTGCCAGGTCGAGGGCGAGGAGACCTATACGGCCGCCTTTGCGGATACGACGTTTGAAACGCAGGTAAAAACGGTGTCCACCGGGAAAGCGGCGCATACGCTGACCGGGACGGACGCCGTGGAGCCTACCTGCACTACGGATGGTAACTACGCATATTGGACCTGCTCCGTCTGCGACGGCGTGTTCGGGGATGCGGAGGGCACGACCGAGACCACAGTGGCGGCGGCAAAGCGGAATGCGCTGGGCCATAGCTACGGCCAGCCGGTGTGGAGCTGGGCGGACGACGGCAAGAACGCAACGGTGAAGCTCACCTGTACGCGGGAAGGCTGCGGTCATTCGGAAATGCCGACTGTCACGGTGAGTGGGGACACGCTGACACCTGCCACCTGCACCGCCAAGGGCACCACCCGGTACACTGCGGCGGCGACGCTCGATGGTGAGACTTACAACGATACCAAGGACGTGCAGGATATCCCCATGGCGGATCACCGGCCGCTAAAGACCGGGGCCAAGGAGCCCACCTGCACCGAGACCGGCAACTACGAGTATTGGACCTGCTCCGCCTGCGGCGGCGTGTTCGAGGACGAGCAGTGCACGACCTCGACCTCAGTGGCGAACAGGACGCGGAATGCGCTGGGCCACGATTTTGAGAGCCCGTCCTGGGAGAAGAATGCAGGCGGCCATTGGCACAAGTGCTCCCGCTGCGAGGAGACGGACGGCGTTAAGCGCCACGAGTATGCTGAGGACGACTGCACCATCGCGGCGGACTGCGAAGTGTGCGGCTACCATAAGGATGCCCGAGAGCACCAGTGGGGCACGATCAGCTATATCTGGACCAAGACTGAGAGCGGCTACGACTGCACCGGCACGGTGAAGTGCGAAAGCTGCGGAAAGCCTGAGAGTGAGACGGGCTCGGTGCATGTGGACTACAGAGGAGCAACATGCACGGAGGACGGCGTGATCAACTACAAGGCAACGTTCGAGCAGGCTCCGTTTACACAGGCGGTGAAATCGGATACTATCTCGGCGCTGGGTCATACGATGACCAAGACGGACGCCGTGGCGGCCACCTGCACGGAGACCGGCATCAGCGCGTACTGGACCTGCGGGCGCTGCGGCAAGTTCTTCAGCGACGAGCAGGGCCGGAAGGAGATCGCGGAGAACGGCTGGATCACGAAGGCACTGGGTCATAGCTACGGTCAGCCGGTGTGGACCTGGGCGGACGACGGCAAGACCGCGGAGGTGAAGATCGTCTGCGCCAACGATAAGAACCATGTCCGGACGGATAAGGCATCGCTGGCGGCCGGCACCATCAGCAGCACGGTGGCGGTGAAGCCTACCTGCACCGCCATGGGCACCACCCGGTACAACGCGGCGGTGTCGCTGGAGGGCAAGGCTTACAGTAATACCAAGGACGTGCAGGATATCCCCATGGAGGCCCACAAGCTGGTAAAGACCGAGGCCAAGGCGGCTACCTGCGTCGAGACCGGCAACAACGCATATTGGATCTGCTCCGTCTGCAAGGGCGTGTTCAAGGATGAGCAGGGCAAGACCAAGACCACGGTGACGGCGGAAACGCTGGCGGTGGATCCCGCCAACCATGTGGGCGGCACCGTGCAGCGCGACGCTGTGGCGGAGACGTGCAGCGTGTCCGGCCGGGAGGCGGATACTTATTGCAAGAGCTGCGGCGTGCTGCTGCAGCGCGGCGCGGTCATCCCCGCCACCGGACGCCACACCTACGGCAGCGACGGACGCTGCACCGTGTGCGGCAACAAGAACCCGGCGGAGGGCATCAAGACCGACGACATCAAGGCATCCGATACCGTCAGCGGCAAACCCGTGTCTGAGGACAATCAGGGCCGCATCGTCACCGATGGCAGCGGCCTGGTGGCCAGGACCGAAGGTCCAGCGGACGAGAGCAAGGTAGAGGATATCAAGGCCGCGCTGAACGACGGCTCCATCTCCGTGCTGGTGAAGGACAGCCCGGAGACGATACCGGCGGCGGAGGACGGCGGCCTGCAGGCGCTGGAGGCCATGGCCTCCGGCGAAACGGACGCCCAGCGGAAACAGGCGCTGGAGCGGCTGGTCAAGATGTTCAGGACCATGAGCAGCAGCCGCCGGAACGTACAGGCGCAGGTGGTGTACAACACCGCGCTGAAGCTGTACGACGACGGCGGCACCGAGGTGGCGGATCTGATGCAGATCCCCAGCGGTATGCGCGTGTCGATGGCCATCTCCGAGGCGATGTACCGGAGCCTGAAGAACAAGGAGCTGTGCATCCTGCGCGGCAGCACCAACGCTGCCGGCGAGACTGTCGCCGAGGAGCTGTCCGCCGTGCTGGGCGGCAGCGAGGGCAGCCGTGTCGTGACCTTTACCACCGACAAGGCGGGCGCGCTGATGCTGGTGGCCTATGAGTCGACCTCCAACGGCGGCGGCCATGGCGGCGGCAGCGGCACCTATACGGCGCCCACCACCGGCGACGCAGGCGTGACCGTATGGTGCATGGTACTGGGCGTCAGCGCCCTGCTGGGTACGGCACTGCTGACAAAGAAGCGCCGTCAGGCATGAAAGGACATCGCATAGAAGCACCATGACCTTTGCGTGGGACGGCTCGGGACAGTCCCGGGCCGTCCCCTTTTTCGCGGAAAACCAAACGAAGAACTATCCGCATCGGAGCCCGGCGGCACAGCACGCCGGAGGAGCAAGAGAAATTTTACGAGGAGGGAGAGTCTATGAGAAAGCTGCAGCTTACGAGCCGCAGAGTTCTTGCCACGCTGATGGCGGTAGTACTGCTGGCGGTCCTGATCCCCACAGTGCTGACCGACACGGCGGCGGCAGCGGACTATGTGCTGGTAGACGACGAATGCTATTTCTGGACAGAGGGGGGCCTGCGGCAGGTCATCGAGGAGTACCAGTGGGGAAACATGACCGCACATTTCGTGCAGAGACGGGACGCATTGGATACGGAGGGACAGGAGCTGGTCATCACCAGTGACCTGACGATCCCGTCCAATATCCGGGTCAAGGCGGGCGGCGCTTCCGTCAGCGTGGCGGAGGACGCTACGCTGACGCTGGAGGGCGAGCTGGTCCTGGATGTGGGCAACGCCGTAAAGGGGCCGGGCCGCTTTGTGAACAACGGCATCTACACCAAGTCCCGGCCGGCCACGTCCATGGACGAGCTGACATCGGCCATTGCAGCGGCGGCAGAGGACACAACGGATGACGGCGCGGAGAGCAGCGTCAGTATTACTGCCGACATTACCGCCGACGGCGACTACACCGTGCCTGCCGGAGCGGTGCTGGTGGTGGAGGAGAACCGTGTGCTGACCGTCAGCGGCAAGCTGACGGTGGCGGCGGGGGCCGTGCTGGTTATTTGGGGCGGCGTGTCCAGTGAGGGCATGGTCATTGACAGCGGCGCCGGGGTAACGGTCGCCGGCTGGAACTGCCCTGTGGAGAAGGACGGCGCGGGATCCAGCCTGCACTTTGGCGACAGTCTGGTCATCAACGGCAAGCTGGTCAACGACGGCTATGTCGGCTGCGGCTATCGGGACGCCACCTGCATCACCGTGGGCGCGGAGGCTTCGGTACAGAATACCGGCGCGCTGGCCGGCGGCCTGACGATGGACTGGGCCATTGATCCGGCGGCCGCCATTGTGAATGAGAGTGAGCTGTACGTCAGCTATGCAAATCGCGGACATCTGACCGAGGGCGAGAACATCCAGTACGCCGCCGGGGAGAATGGCTATGTGGTGACCCGGCTGATGATCACGGACGAGGGCGACAACACAGCCGCGCTGCAGGCGGCCATCGACGAGCTGTCGGCTGCCAGCAAGCGGGACTATGAGGAGTTCACGCTGGTCGTTTCCAGCACCGAGCCTGGCAAGGCACTGGACTTTACAGTGGGCTGTGACATTACGCTGGGCAGCGAGATCGAGACGCTGGTGGTTCAGCAGCTGGGTGAGCCGGCGGATGGCGCTGTGCCCGCCTTCAGGGTGGCGGAGGGCCATACCCTGACGGTCCAGCCCCGCGGCCTGATGATCGTCCATGTGCCCATGGAGGTCGACGGCACGCTGCAGGTGCAGGCCAATGAACAGCGGCGGGGCACCGCGATCTGCAACGGCGGTCTGACGGTCAGCGGCATCATGAACACGGCCGGTGAGATCGCCGTCCGCGGCGACGGCACGACCGTCAATGGCACGGTGGACAACACCGGATATTTCGGCGTTTACGAGAGCGGCATGACCATCAACGGCACGGTGAACAACCAGGCCGGCAGTGAGATATTTGTTGAGAACATGCTGACGCTGGCGGAGGGCGGCAGGCTGACCAATAAGGGCACGATGCGCATTCAGGGCGATGCCGTGCTCAACGGCACCCTGGATCTCAGCGCCTCCGAGGAGTTCACCGTGGAGGGCAAGCTGACCCGGGGCGAGAGCCTGACTGTCATCGGTGAGGAGAATCTGAACCATGTACCGGTGGTGAGCACCATCGAGGAGCTGACGGCACTGCTGGACGATGAGGGGACGTCCAAGGTCGTCCTGCAGCTGGACGGCGACTATATGCTGACGCAGGACCTGACCATTCCGGGAGGAAAAGAACTGCAGGTGCGCTGCGGCTCCGATGACGCGGGATATGTCCTGACCGTGGCGGAGGGCGTCACGCTGAAGCTGGATACCGGCGCGAGCATGTGGACGCAGGCCAGGCTGGCGGTGCAGGGCACTATGCTTCTGGAGGAGAGCACATGGCTGTCCGCCGTTACAGGCGTGACGGTGGCGCAGGGGGGCGCCTTCGTCAATAACGGCGGCATGTGTGTTGAGCAGAACGGCATGGTGCTGGACGGCACGCTGACGGTCAACGCATGGACGGAGATCCATGGCGACCTCTGTGCCAACGGCACGCTGAACATCGAGAACGGCAATATGGAGATCGACGGTCAGTTCATCCGCGGCGAGGGCTTTGTGCTCAACGGCGACGAGAACATGATCACGGTATCGTGCACGGTCTGGCAGGTCAGCGACCTGCAGGCGGCGCTGAACAGCGGCGCCGATCAGGTCTATCTGCGGCTGGCGGGGGACAGCACACTGGCAGAGGACCTGACCATTCCCAGCGGCGTTGGCCTGTCTGTCAACAGCGCGGAGGAGGGACAGGAGCCGACGCTGACCGTCGCCTCCGGCGTCACGCTGACACTGGAGCAGGGCATCACGGTGGATATGGAGGACGGAGGTTACTATGTCATGCAGACAGTCCTCGGCACCAGTGTTCCCATTGTGGTGGACGGACAGCTGGTGGTGAACGAGGATGCCCGTTTCAGAGTCGGCAATACCAGCGTCACTGTGACGGAGAGCGGCCATGTGCGCAACAATGGACAGGTGGAACTGGACGGCAGCAGCGCCCTGTATGTGGCCGACGGGTGGGACGATCACTGGACGCAGGGCGAGAACGCCGTTCTGATGGAGCGGAGCAGCTTTGATATCCTGCAGTATGAGGATCCCAGCGCGGCGCTGACTGACTATATCCATAACCTGACGGTCAGCGAGCGGTGCGACTATGAGGAGGTGTTCGTCTACGCCAGCGTCAGCAGCGCGGACGGACAGGTGTTCTCCCTTGCCAACGACCTGACCGTCCCGGAGCGGGTGCATCTGGTATTCCAGTACCCGGTGACTGCGGTGCGCATCGAGGACGGCGCGGCGCTGACGGTGGACGGGCAGATGGAATGCAGAGAGCAGCAGCTGGTGGTAAACGGCAGCCTGACGGTGAACGGAAGTGCCACCTGCTCCGGCGATGTGCTGGTGGGCGGCAGCCTGACCGTCAGCGAGAACGCCTACATGTGGTGCCGCTACCTCACCGACACCGGCGAGGACGGCAACGGACAGGGCACCATCGTCAATCACGGCAGACTGTTTGCCGACAACTACGATATCCGGCACAACGACGATCCCATCACGCCCGACGACGGGGGGAATATGACTGCCGCGCGGACGGAGGAGCGCCTGCGGGAGCTGTTGGCGCAGGGCCGGAACGTATACTACGAGGGAACGGAGCTGACGCTGACGGCGGATCTGGAGATCCCGGAGGGGGTCGAGGTCAACCTGTGCCCCGATACCGTGACCGTCCCGGAGGGCATCACCCTGACCAACCGCGGTACACTGCGCTTTGAGACGGTGCTGCAGCTGAACGGCACACTGGATGTCAGTGCCGGCCAGTCCTGCATCTTGCAGGGCCAGCTGCGCCGCGGCGAGAACAGCCAGCTGATCGAAGGGGACGATGCGCTCTACTATGTGCGGACATTCTCCGATCCCAGCGAGGCGGCGGACGCCTTCGCCGATCCGTACACCGACCGGGCGGCGCTGGTCTTGCGGAGCGCCTATACGCTGGAGCAGGATATGACCGTGCCCGCGGGGAAGCAGCTGTCTGTCTGGGGCTGGGGCGAGAGCGGGAGCATCTCGCTGACCATCGCCCAGGGCGTCACACTGACACTGGCGGCTGATGGCGGCGATAGGGATACACAGACGCCGATAGTTGCGGACGGTGGCGGCGGTATGGATACGCAGCTGCCGGTGATCGTAGAGGGCAGCCTGACGCTGGAAGGCAATGAACAGTACAACGCATGGGCCAATCTGAGCGGCGACCTGACAGTGACGGCCACCGGTGTGGTGCACAACAACGGCAGCTTCACCGTGGAGGCGGGGCTGACGGTGGCGGACACCTGGGATGACCACTGGATCCAGGGCACATACGGCCATCTGACCGTCAGACGCGGCCTCTGGGTGGAGGATGATACGGATGTCGCCGGGGAGCTGGCGCAGCTGCTGGCGGAGACGGACAGCCGGGCCGACAGCAATGAGGTGCTGCTGAAGTCCCGGACGAAGCGGGTGGTGGAGCTCAAGGGTGATCTGACGGTGCCCGCCGACCAGTCGCTGAACATCTTTGCCAACAATATCACCGGCCTGCGCATCCTGCCCGATGCCAGCCTGACCATTCAGGGCAACCTTTACAGCCATACGCCGGTATGGCTCAACGGCAGCCTGACGGTGGACAGCCGCGCCGGGGCCCGCGTTTACAACGATGTACGGGTGGGCGGCAGCCTGACCATCAACACGGATGGCTACATGTGGTGCGACTTCCTCACCGACACCGGCGAGGACGGCACCAGCCACGGCACCATCGTCAACAACGGACGACTGAATTGCGGCGGCTATGATATCCGCTACAACGACGATCCGGTCACGCCCGATGGCGGCGAGAAGATCGTGCGGACGGAGGAGGCCCTGCGCGCGGCGCTTCAAGCTGGTGGGGATATTGTCTACCGTGGTGATTTGACGCTATCGGCGGATTTGGAAGTTCCTGGTAATGCGTGCCTAACCTTTAAGGACGGCACACTGACCATTCCCGAGGACGTGACGCTGACAACGCGGAGCAATCTCAGCATCAACGGTAATCTGGCGCTGTACGGCAAGATCGATGTCACCAGCGGTTACATGGACGGCGAGGGCCAGATCCTGGCAGGCAGCAGGAGCCAGATCCTGGGCGACAATTACAACTGGAGCACCCGCATTGAAAAAACAGGCAATACGGAGACGCTGACGGCGGCGGAGCTGGATGCGGCGGTCAATGACATCATGAGCAGTATCAAGGTGGTCGTGGGCAGGAACACCCGGTTGACGCTGGATGTGGGCAGCAGCTATACCATGCCGGAGGCTCAGATATCCTTCGTGGCCAATTATGAAGATGGAAACGGCCTTATCGTGGTGCCGGGGGAGACTGCACTCGCCTGGAACGACCGGTGGAGTGACTGCCAGGTACCCATGGAGGTCAACGGCACGCTGACCATCTGGGGCGATTTCCAGATGCATGCACCTCTGACGGTGAACGGCGAGCTGATCACTTATTCTACGGTGCATATGCATGCCGACATGGTAATCCATCAGGGTGGCATGCTGTATCTGAAGGAGCAGATGAGCGACGACGGCAGCTATGTGCAAAAGCGTGGCCGCATCGTGTTCCACGGAACCAGTGAGCTGCGGCTCCCGGACGGCGGTGAGCAGAGCGACTATGTGCAGGTAGATAATGCCAATGAACCGGCCTTTACAAAATCCTTCCAGGTCAATGACGGCGATGTGGCAGCACTGAAGGCGGCACTGGAGACCGCGGCGGCCAGCAGCCTGCCGTGCACAGTGGACTTCTACGGCAAGTGGGATCAGGCGATGCAGCGTTTGACGGCGACGATCCCGGCGGGCGTGGAGTTGACGGTCCCGGCCAACACAACAGTCTATTTTACTGGTGATGAACTGACCATCGCCGGCGGCAGCGACAGACAGGAGCCGGCTCGCCTGATGGTATACGGAACGGTGTTCCGGACATACGGCGACACCGCGCTGAACGGCGAGATCACCGTGACCGCGGACGGCATACTGGATATCTGGTCGTCTTTGGATGTGAGCGGCAGCCTGACCATTGCCGAGGGCGGCAAAGCCGAGATCCAGACGCTCTCCGACTGCGATGGCGCGGGCACCATCACCAATAACGGCACCCTGCGGGTGAACAGTATGGTGCCGGGCACCGTCATCGGCGGCAGCGGCGAGACGACCATAGAGAAAATGGAGGGCACCGCCTCGGATATGGAGACGCTGCGCCGGCTGCTGGATATTGCGGCGGCTGATCCAAAGCAGTCGTACTCCATCCGCCTGGAGAAGGCACAGGAAAGCGATGAGGGCTTTGTTATCACCGGCGATGTGACCATCCCCGGCAACGTGGTCATCATGTGCAGCAACGGCACCTACACCGGTCGTATCGTGATCGGCGAGGGAGCCAATGTCAGCCTTTCCGGTCAGATCGTTGACACGGCAGCAGAGCTGCTGGTGCGCGGTACGCTGCACGTCACACCCAGCGGAATTGTGCAGGGTGAGGACGGCATGGAGATTTTGATCGACAGCGGCTATGTCAATGTGAGCCGACTGGAGATCGCCGAAACCGGTACGGTGAACAACGAGGGGGCGATCACGACCGATAACGCGGCGGATGAGACCACCGAGCAATATAGTGTGACGGTGGATGGCAAACTGACCAATAACGGTCACATGTATTGCACCGGCCTGCGGCACAGCGGCTATTACGAGATGACCAACAGGGGCTATCTGCGGATCGGCGAGGCGAGCACGGACAACGGCGTGCTGCTGCTCAGCGCCAGCCAGGACGGCACTGTCATCAGCACCGGCACGCTCTATGTGTATGGCCGGATGGAGATGAGCGGCGGCAAGATGTCCGTTGAGGGCTATATGGAGTGCACCAACGCGGTGATCAATGCGCAGCTGGATATTTTCAGCACCGTCGAGGTATCCGATGTGCTGGATATCCAGAGCGGCAGCGTATATGTTGGAGGGGGCGGCATGCTGCGGTACGGCAGCTGCACGGCGCCGGAGAAGATCACCCGTGAGGCCGGCCTGTACGGCGATGTGAACGGCGACGGCGTGGTGGATATGGCCGATCTGGCCGCACTGGCCCGGCATGTGGCGCGCATCGAGCTGCTGGCGGATCTGTCGCGGGCGGACATCAACAACGACGGCAGGATCAGCGCGGCGGATGTGACGATGCTGGCACAGATCCTGACGGACGCCGGCGGCACGGTCTACCAGATCCAGGACGATGTCAGTGTCCGGAGCGTGTCGTGAGTCGGCGGCGCATAAAGCCCGGATAAACGGCGCGTGAGAAACACCTGAAAACGCCCCCTGATGCAGCTGCATCAGGGGGCGTTTTTCCGTGCGGGAAGAAGCGTTACAGGTTCTTCTCGTAGGACTCGATCATCTTCTTGACCATCTGGCCGCCGACAGAACCGGCCTCACGGCTGGTCAGGTCGCCGTTGTAACCGTTCTTCAGGTTGACGCCGACCTCGGAGGCAGCCTCCATCTTAAACTTATCCATCGCGGCCTTGGCCTCGGGGATGTTCAGCTTGTTGGTATTCTTACTGGACATATTGAAAAATCTCCTTTCCTGTTGTTGAGCGATAAGCTCTGATTGGGTATCGCAGTCATAGCTTTTCCCGGCGTCGCACGAATATGCGGCGTTGAAGCTGGTAATATCTGCTGGTGCTGCACCGATATTTCATGCTGAAAAAATATGCATTTCAGAAACGGTCTGTACCGGTCGAGAAAAACGTGCTATACTGGCGGAAACGGAGAGCTGCGGCACACCGCGCCGCGAACACAGACACGATACGGGAGGAAATTATGGGACCACTCATTGACAACAAAAAACGCCGTCCCGGCAGAGGCCTTGCACTGCTTCTGGCGCTGGTGATGATCCTGTCCCTGACAGCCTGCGGCGATGAGCCGCCGGACACACCCAACGGCGCATCGGGCGGCAGCTGGGCGGTATACTGGTATCTCTGCGGCAGTGATCTGGAGTCGGAGGGCGGCTTCGCCACGGACGACCTCAGTGAGCTGCTGGAGGTGGAGCTGCCGGAGAATGTGACGGTGGTCATCGAGACCGGCGGCGCGGCGGAGTGGTGGAACGAGATGGTGGACGCCTCGGTGCTCCAGCGCTATGTGTACGACAGCGATGGGCTGACGCTGGTGGATGAGCAGCCCTCCGCCAGCATGGGCGACAGCGGGACGCTGGCGGACTTCCTGCGCTTTGCAAAAGAGAATTACCCCGCCGACAAAACGGCGGTGGTATTCTGGAACCACGGCGGCGGTTCGGTGTCCGGCGCGTCCTTTGACGAGCTGTACGACTACGATTCCCTGACGCTGGACGAGATGTACACCGCCTTTACGGAGGTGTGGGAGCCTTCGCTGGAGGCGGGGCAGCAGCCGCTGGAGCTGGTGGGCTTTGATACCTGCCTGATGGCCACGGTGGACGTGGCCTACACCTTCTGCGACCTGAGCCGTTATCTGGTGGCGTCGGAGGAGACGGAGCCGGCCAACGGCTGGTACTACTCCAAGTGGGTGGGCGCGCTGGCGGAGGAGCCGTCCATGGACGGCGCGGCGCTGGGCCGCGTCATCTGCGATGCCTACTACGAGGGCTGTCAGGAGGCGGGCACGGCGGATGACGCCACCCTGTCCGTCACCGATCTGTCCCGGCTGGAGGGGCTGATGAACGCCTATGAGCGCTTCGGCGCCGAGGCGCTGGCTGCGGCCTGCGGCGACCCGGCGTTCTTTACCCGGTTCGCCCGCGTGGCGGCCCAGAGCGAGAACTACGGCGGCAACACCCGCGAACAGGGCTACACCAACATGGTGGATCTGGGCCACATGGCCCGGCAGAGCGGCGACCTGCTGCCGTCGGCGCAGGCGGTGCTGGACGCGCTGGACGACTGCGTGCTGTATCAGGTCAAGGGGCCGTACCGCAGCGAGGCCACAGGACTTTCCTGCTACTACTCCTACAACGGTGATGTGGACGATTTGGCGGGTTATGCCGGCATCGGCGCCGGTGAGGCGTTCAAGTATTTTTACGAGTATGAGCTGACCGGACAGCTGACGGAGGACGGCGTGGCCTATCTGGCCGACATGGATATCGACGCATCGGCATTGCAGCCGGTGCAGAGCCTGTATGACAGCGGATGGGACGATGCGCCGCTGGACCTCAGCGAGGACGGCTGCGCCGCGCTGACACTGGGGCCGGAGGCGGAGGAACTGCTGGCCTCCGTGGGCTTCTCGCTGTACTACGCGGACGAGGAGAGCGATGTCCTGCTGATGCTGGGCATCGACAACGACATCGTCGCCGACTGGGACAACGGTGTGTTCACCGACAATTTCCGGGGTGTGTGGGGCGCCGTCGACGGGCATGTGGTCTACATGGAGCTGAGCTACGAGGGGGAGGACTACAACCTCTATGCCGTTCCCGTCCTGCTGAACGGTGAAGCGTACTACATGCAGGTGGTCTATGACTTCACGGAGGAGACCTGGAGCATTCTGGGCGCCCGGCAGGGCATTGACGACAGCGGTATGGCCGGCAAGGAGCTGCGCCTGCTGCAGGAGGGCGATGAACTGACCACCGTGTGGTATGTGTCCAGTATCTCCGGTGATGACGACTTCGCACCCTACGAGATCGACACCTTCACCGTGACGGCGGACACCTCCTTCGATGAGGTGGCGCTGCCGGACGGCCAGTATTTCATGATGTTCGAGATGCGGGACGCCATGGACAACTGCGCCTATTCCGATGTGGCGGTATTCACCTGCGAGGGCGGAGAGATCACCACCACCGTGGGCTGACGGCCGCGCGGGTCAACGCATATAATAAAGGAGGCCTGCGGCTGCACCGCAGGCCTCCTTTATTATATGCTGTTTTATCCGCCTGACGCGCCGCCCTTGACCGGCAGCATCACCCGCAGGAGGAACGTGCCGTCCTCTGCCAGGAACTGGCACAGGCCGCCGCGCCGCTGGGCAATGGCCTGTATGCTGCGGCAGCCGTAGCCGTGCCCGGCTTCGTCCGTGACGGGAACGCCGTTCCGCAGCACCGGCGGCGTATCGTAGGGATTGCGCACCTCGATGAGCAGCTTGCCCAGCCGGATGCCGCAGTACAGCGCCACCACACGGCGTGCCGGCGGCTCCAGCCCACCGGCCACCCGCAGCGCATTTTCCAGCGCGTTGGACAGCAGGGAGCACAGCTCCGTATCGCTGATGGGCAGGTCGCCCGGCACGCGGGCGTCCACCTGCAGCTGCACGCCGGAACGTTCCGCCCGCTGCGCAAAGGCGGAGCACAGCAGGTTCACCGTTTCGTTTTCACAGAACCGGCGGGTGGTGATGGACTCCACGTCCGCCTGTACCTTCTGGATGTAGTCCTGCGCCTGCTGAGATTGCCCGGCAGCCAGCAGACCGCCGATCATGTTCAGGTGGTGGCGCATGTCGTGTTGGTACACCGCCGTCTGCATCTCGGACGCCCGCATGGAGTCCATCTCCTGCTGGGACTGCTTCAGCTCCACCTCCAGCAGGGAGCGCTGCACCTCTGCGTTGGAGCGCTTCTGCGTCTCGATGTGGAAGGCCGGCAGAAACAGGATGTAGAAGGTGATGAGCGCCGTGGGCAGAAACTCGTTCAGCGCCTGGATGCCGGAGTGCAGCGCGTCGGAGTACACCGTGGTGGCGTAATCGAAGATGTAATAGGTACACGGCAGGCTGCCGAACAGCAGCAGCGCCCACCGCGAGTAGGTCATGGTACTGTACGCCGCCGCCACGAAATACCGCCGGAGCAGACAGAAGATCCCGCAGATCAGGAGGATGTACACGATGTCGGCGGCCACGGCGCTGTGGGTCAGAGCCTCCACAGCGATGCTGCCCCAGCGGGGCGGCTGGCAGCACAGATAGGCTGTGCAGGTGCTGACGATGGCCACGCCCCACGACCGCTTCAGCACCGTCACCAGGATCAGCACCAACGGCAGGTGGACGATGATGGGATAGATCTGCTTGACCCCGGCCGCGCCCAGGGTCAGCCAGCCCAGCGCCTGTATCAGCAGGGACGCCGGGCACAGGCACAGGATCACCCGCTTCTGCTTCGCCGTTTCACAGCCGCCGGCAATGGCTACGTCCAGCGCCAGTCCGTAGATCAGCACCAGTCCGTAGTTGAAGATGTCCAGCGCGGAGGCGATATTCATATCAGATGCGGTCATGCGTCCTCCCTCTCCGCGAACAGCAGCTTCATATAGTCCTTCTGCAGCTGGGGATACAGCAGCCGCGACACCGGCAGGCTGGCGCCGGAGAACGTGTGCACCCCGGCGGGGGACAGCTCGTCGATCTGCAGCATATTCACGATGTACGACCGGTGGATGCGCATGAACTCCGGCCGGGTCAGCAGCAGAGGCTCGTAGTCCTTCAGGGAGCCTACCACTTCCCGCACCTGCCCATCGGTCATGTTGAAGTACAGGTGCTTGCCGCTGACCTCCACATAGGCCAGCTGGGAAAACGGCACCCGCACCAGCGTGGCGCCGGCCTTCAGCGTCAGTCCGTCCTGGGGGCGCTGCTCCCGCAGGGACAGCCTGTCCAGCACCGGGAACAGCAGCTTGCCGCTGATGGGCTTGAGCAGGTACTCCAGTGCCCGCACGCCGTAGCTCTCGTAGGCAAAGCCGGGGGAGGAGGTGAGGAACACGATGTCGGCGGCGGCATCGAAGGTGCGGATCTCCCGGGCGGCCTCCATGCCGTCGATGCCGGGCATCATCACGTCCAGCAGGTACAGGGTGAACCGCTCATGCCGGGCGGCGTCCAGCATGTCGCCCGCGCTGCGGAACGCCCGGCAGCGCAGGGAGATGCGCCGCTCCGCCTGCCACTGCTCCAGCAGCGCGGTCAGCGCGGCGAGCTCCTCCACCTGATCGTCACAGACGGCGATATACATGGGCGGCACCTCCTTTTTCTCGTCTGCACCGATATTACCATATCCGTCCCGGCTTGAAAAGTCGCAATGTGACATTTTGTGTCGAAAAAATATACATTTCAGGGCGCGGATGTCCAACAGTGCCAAAAAGCGGTTATACTGACATCATCCAAGAAGGGGAAAAGGGGGGGGAGATGACTTCGATGTCGCCATGGATCGCATGGCTGATCGCTGCGATCAGTACCGCCGCCTTCGTGACCCTCTGGTTCTGGGAGGTGCGCCGTATCCTCAACGACAGAAAAAGCACCGTGGACAGCGCCGCCGGACAGTTGGACGCCTTTCGCCGCAGGGCGGCGGAGACGTGCTGTGACGGGGAATTGACGCAGGTGCTGCGGCGCAGCGAAAGCATCTACTATCAGGCGGTACACAACTACGACCGTACACTCAGCCGCCCGTGGGTCTATCTGCCGGCACGACTCATGGGCTTCCGCAGGATACCGCAGCCGGCGGATGAAAACTGTCAGACCACCGTGTAAGAAGGAGAGGGACAATATCATGGACAACAAGATCATCAAGCAGACCGCATACGAGCTGTTCGGCATCGGCGCCGGACCGGAGGATACCAAGGCCGGCAAGCGCGCCGCCCAGCCTGCGCCCCAGCCCGCAAAGCCTGTCCAGTCCGCGCCTGCGGCCGCACCGGCTCCCGTCAAGCCCGCCGCCAGCTATCTGGCGCCCGGCACCGTGCTGGAGGGCCAGCTCCGCTCTGAGGGCGATCTGGAGCTTGCCGGCAGCTTCAAGGGCAGCATCACCACCAATGGCAGCGTCATGCTCCGCGCCAACACCAAGAGCACCGTTACCGCCGGCAATCTGAACCTGTCCGGCTGCACGCTGGACGGCGATGTCACCGTTACCGGCACCGTCACCGTCAGCGAGGATTCCCGCATCAACGGCAACGTCACCGCCCGGGAGCTGCAGTGCGCCGGCGAGATCACCGGCGATCTGAACATCTCCGGTAACACCACGCTGGAGGAGAAGGCCCGCATCAACGGCAGCGTTGTCACCGGCACCATGTCCGTGGCCCGGGGCGCCGCCATCTGCGGCAGTGTGGAGATGGGCAAAAAGCCCGCCAAGAAGCACGACGCTCCTCAGGCGTAAAGCATGCAATTTTCTGCTCTGTCCACTGGGGGGAGTAATAGTGGACGAGAGCTTTGTCCCGTGGGGGAAGAAGAAAGAGACGCAGCCAAAAGGCTGCGTCTCTTTGCGCCCAACGGTTGAAACATGCCGGAATGTGTGGTATCATGACCGCAGAAATATGGGAAAAGGAGAGCGTTCCTATGAAAGACGGCAATAAAAAGAGTACGCCCCGGCGGGTGGTGGTATACGCACTGCTGCTGGCGGCGGCAGCAGCGGCGGGCATTGCCGCCAAGGCCTTCGACTTTAAGGAACTGGCCGCTGTGTTCACCGTGAACGGCGCGGCACTGCTGAAGCTGGCGCTGCTGGTGTTCGGCGTCCTGCTGGCGGAGAATCTGATCGTGCTGGTGCTGGGGCTGATCCGGCCCGCCAGCCACCGGGCCCGCTCTGTGCTGAGCCTGACGGCCAGCCTGGTGCGGTATGTTGCGGTCATCGTCATCCTGTGCGGCGGATTGGGCATTCTGGGCGTCAACATTGGTACCATCATCGCCAGCGTCGGCGTGTTGGCCCTGATCGTGGGCTTCAGCGCCGAGAGCCTCATCGCCGACGTGGTCATCGGCGCGTTCATGCTGCTGGAGAACCAGTACAACGTGGGCGACATCGTGGAGGTCAACGGTTTCCGGGGCACTGTCACCAGCATCGGTATCCGCACCACCTGTATCACCGATTCCGGCGACAATGTGAAGATCATCAACAATTCAGAGATGAAGAATATCCTCAACCGCTCCGACAACTCCTCCAAGACGGTGTGCGACATCTCCATCCCCTACGAAACGGACATCGAGGCACTGGAGACCCGGCTCCCCGCCCTGCTGGAGGGGATCTACCGGAACCACACCGACACCATGGAGGGCGTGCCCGTATATCTGGGCGTGCAGGCGCTGGAGGCATCCGGCATCCTGCTGCGGTTCGTGGTGAACGTGTCCGAGCGGAACGTGTATTCCACCGCCCGCATCCTGAATCATGACCTGCTGCTGGGTTTCCGCCGCCTGGGTGTGGAGTGCCCGTACCCGCAGCTGGACGTACACAGCAAGTAAGCGGCCATGGACGGGAAGAAACAGGAATTTTCTCCGCTGCCGCCGGAATTTTCCGCCGCCGCGGAGTTCACGCCGCTGCCCGGCGAGTTCGGACAGACCGTCGGTGCGTCTCCCGCGGTGAAGCCCGGCAGGCGCTGGTGGAAGAAAGCACTGTACGCGCTGGCGGGTCTGGCGGTGCTGGCCGCGGCGGCCTTTTCCGGCGGGGCAGCCCCGGACACGCCGGTCACACCGGGGACACCGGATACGCCGCCGGTACAGGAGGAGACATATCCCCTCACCGGAACACTGTACTGTACGGCCTATAACGACACCTTCGGCCCGGACGGACAGCCGCTGCTGCTGTGGGACGGCATGGCGGTGGAGATGTCCGCGCTGACGGATGCGCCGCTGTCCCTGCCCCAGCCCCAGCAGCCGGAGCTTGCCGGCGCGGTGTTCCTGGGCTGGGTGGGACGGTACGACACCGCCGGGGGCAAGGTGTACCGCCTGATGAGCGACCCGCTGACGGCGGCGGAGGCTGCTGCCATCCGTCCGGATGAGGGCGGCGACCGCCATCTGGTGCTCCGCGCCGCGTGGCGCGGCGACGGTACGGGCCGTTATCCGTGGCAGCTGACGCTGGACGACGGCGAAAGCGCCGTGGAGTACGACGCCTCCGTGCCCATGTATTCCGGCGGGATGGTGTATCTCTGCGCCTATCCGGTGCCGGAGCGGGCGGGACAGCGGTTCGCGGGCTGGTGCGATGCGGATGGCGCTCCGGTGGAGACGCTGCCGGCTGCGGCGTTCTTCCAGGAAAAGAACGGCGAGACGGACTGGTCAGCGCCCCGGGCGGTGACGCTCTATGCCCGCTGGGAGACTGCGTGATGATAAAAGGGAGGACGGCGTGAGCCGTCCTCCCTTTTATCATTGCTTTCGCGCGGTGAGATAGTCGTCTCCGGGCCGCCAGAACGGGCAGTTCCCCGTATCCGATGCCAGGAACCGGGCCATCTCGTCCTCGTCCAGATCCATGTCGCACACATAGTCGTCGTATTCCTCGTCGTAGAGGTAGAACACGCAGGATTCGCACTTGTCCATTTATACGTCCTCCACCAGCCGGTGGCTGTCGAATTTACAGCGGGAGTAGTAGAGAAGCGTGGCCGCACTGCACACGAACCACCCGGCGGGATAGCTCAGGGCGATGGGCACGATCTCGTTGGAGATGAAGTTGGCCATCACATACAGATAGATCTGGCGGAACACCACGAAGGAGCCCAGCATGATGAACATGGGCATCTGGCTGTTGCCCGCGCCCCGCAGGGCGCCGGAGTAGATCTGATTGATGCAGAAGAAGAAATAGAACGGCGACAGCAGCCGCAGCAGCAGCGCGCCGTAGGACACCACCTCGGCCTTGCTGTTGAAGAACGCGGTAAGGTCGGGGGCAAACAGCAGGACGGGCACCAGCAGCACGGCGGTGACGGCCACGGACAGGTACAGCGCCTGCCGCACACCGCCCTTGGCCCGGTCCACATTGCCCACGCCCAGATTCTGCCCCACAAAGGTGGTGGACGCCAGTGCCAGCGACTGTACCGGCAGGATCACCAGCTGGTCGATCTTGGTGTAGGCCGTCCAGCCGGACATGCAGTCCGCGCCGAAATAGTTGATATAGCCCTGCACGAATACGTTGGAGAACGCGGTAATGGCCATTTGCAGCGCGGCGGGGATGCCCACCGCCACGATCTTTTTCAGCATGTCCCAGTGGACGCGCAGCTTCCGCAGCGACAGCTTCACGCTGCCGTCGTAGCGCACCAGCACCGCAATGGTCAGCACGGCGGATACCGCCTGGGCGATGATGGTGGCATAGGCCACGCCCTCCACGCCCATGCCGAATTTCAGCACGAACAGCAGGTCCAGCACCGTGTTCACCACGGCGGATACCACCAGGAAATAGAAGGGCCGTCTGGAGTCGCCCACCGCCCGCAGGATGCCGGAGCCCATGTTGTACAGCAGCAGGCCCATGATGCCGGCGAAATAGATGGTGAGATACGCCGTCTGGTCGGGGGCCACCTCCGCCGGTGTTTTCATCAGCCGCAGCATCAGCGGCGTCATGGCAATGCCCGCGCCGGTGAACAACACGCCCATGACGACAGTGAGCAGCATGGCGGTGTGGACGGCCTCATGGACCTTTTCAGGCCGGTGGGCGCCGTAATACTGGCTGATGACCACGCCGGCGCCGCTGGACATGCCCAGAAAGAAGCCGATGAGCATGTTGATGATGGGCCCCACCGTGCCCACGGCGGAAAACGCCTCGTTGCTGACGAAGTTGCCCACCACCCAGGTATCCACCATGTTGTACAGCTGCTGGAACAGGTTGCCCGCCAGCAGCGGCAGGGAAAAATTGATGAGGTGCCGGGTGGTGCTGCCCTGGGTCATGTCCACGTCGTAGCGGGCGCGGCGGGGCGCATGGTGGTGCAGATGAAAATGGAAGTGATGCTGCATGCACAGTCTCTCTTTCGTGAAATCTTTTCTTTACAGTATCATAACATCCATTCCCTGCATTTTCAACGGGGAATATGTACAAGAAATTCCTCTATCTCCGCCGGGCGCATAATGGACACCTCGTAGGCTGTACGCTCTGTCAGGACGCCGCCGTCATTTTTCGTGTAGGTGCGGCTCTGGACGCGGCCCTCTATGGTGAGACGCTGGCCGGTGTGCATGTCCGCCGCCTGCGCAGCCACGGCGCCCCACGCGATGCACGGCAGGTAATCCGCCCGCCCGTACCGCCGGTTCACCGCCAGAATGATGTCGCATATCTCCCGGCCCAGCGGTGTGCGCCGCAGCACCGGCGTCTTGCACAGCACACCGGACAGCTGGATCTGGTTGAAGGGACTCTCCCCGCCGGGGGTGAGCTGATGGGCGAACACGGAGATCACCAGACGGCTGCCCTGCCCGCTCTTGTTGTTGAAGGAACGCAGCTGGCCGATGACCGTCACAGTGGCGCCCACCGTCACCGGCACGGTAGCCAGCAGCGCTTTGGGCACGATGACAGGCAGCTCGTCCGCCTGCCCGGACAGGCGCAGCACCGACAGCGTGAAGCGGTAGAAGGCACAGCCATGATTGACGTGGGACAGTGTAGGGACATCCGCCGCCTGTCCGCACAGATGGACGCGGTTGTAATTCAGTTCCATATCGAACACCTCGTTTGTTGAGATGTCCCACCCTATGCCGGCATTCCGGGAAACATACCACTTTTCAAACGGCGGAAACTGTGTCATAATACTGCCAAAGGAGAGTGATCCCATGCGCTACAAAGGCAAGGTCTACCGTCCGCCCAGCGAGGCGTACAGTCTCATCGTGCAGGTGACCTACGGGTGCAGCCACAACCGCTGCGCCTTCTGCGACATGTATGATGACAAGCATTTTTCCATGCGTCCCATGGACGAGATCCGGGAGGACTTTGAGATGGCCCGCCGGGTCTACCGCCGGGTGGACCGGGTCTTTCTGGCCGACGGCGACGCCCTGATGCGCCGCACGGAGGAGCTGGTGAAGATACTGGGACTGGTGTACGGCCTGTTCCCGGAGTGTGAGCGCGTCACCTGCTATGCCTCCCCGGCCAGTTTGCAGGTCAAGAGCGAGGACGACCTGCGCCTACTGCGTGCCCGGGGGCTGAAAATGGTGTACATGGGGCTGGAATCCGGCTGCGACGCGGTGCTGACGCGGATGCAGAAGGGCCACGACGCTGCCGCCATCGTGGCGGCGGGGCAGAAGGCCCGGCGCTGCGGTCTTGCGCTGTCGGTGACGGCCATCTCGGGTCTTGGCAGCGTGGAGCTGTGGCGGGAGCACGCCGTGGACACCGCCAAGGCCGTCAGCGAGATGAAGCCCGACTATCTGGGCCTGCTGACGCTGATGGTGGAGCCGGGCACGCCGCTGGAAGCGTGGGTGAAGGACGGTAGCTTTACACTGCTCAGCCCGCTGGAGGTGCTGAAGGAGACGGAGCTTTTCCTGCGGCATGTGGACAGCGAGGGCACGGTGTTCCGCGCCAACCACGCCAGCAACTACCTGACGCTGAAGGGCACCCTCACCGGCGACCGGGACGCGCTGCTGGGGCAGATCGCTGCCGCGCTGGAGGGACGCCGGGACCTGAAGCCGGAGTTCCTGCGGGCGCTGTGACGAAAAATTGTCTTGACATCCCGGAAAAAGGTGCTACAATGTCACCATATTCAAAAACCGTTGAGTAAGAGAAGTACCCGCACAGGAAACTTTCAGAGAGCGGCGCATCGGTGGGAGCGCGGCAGCGGAATGTGCGGTGAATGGCCTTACGAGGGCGGGGAGAAAGCCTTTACAGGTGAGTAATACCCGACGGCAGCCGCGGCCGTTATCCCGGCGGAGCGCATGATCGTGCGTGCAGAGCGGGCATTTTGCCAATTTGGGTGGTACCGCAGGTTCGTATACACAGCCTGTCCCATGGAAGATTCCATGGGACAGGCTTTTTTGTTGTCTCAAAATATTTTTCATACAGAAAGGAAACATCATCATGGGTAAGATCATCCTCACCGGCGACCGGCCCACCGGACGCCTCCACGTCGGCCACTACGTCGGCTCCCTGCGCAACCGCGTGATGCTGCAGAACAGCGGCAAATTTGAGAAGCTGTTCTTCATGATCGCCGACGCACAGGCCCTCACCGACAACTTTGACCATCCCCAGAAGGTGCGGGAGAACATCATGCAGGTGGCGCTGGACTATCTGTCCTGCGGCATCGACCCCGCCAAGTCCACCATTCTGGTGCAGTCCCACATCAGCGAGCTGACGGAGCTGACGTTCTACTACATGAATCTGGTGACGCTGGCACGGTTGGAGCGGAATCCCACCGTCAAGGCGGAGATCCAGCTCCGCGGCTTCAACCACAGCATCCCCATGGGCTTTCTGACCTATCCCGTCAGCCAGACAGCGGACATCACCGCTTTCATGGCCGATACCGTGCCCGTGGGTGAGGACCAGCTGCCCATGCTGGAGCAGGCCCGCGAGATCGTCCGCCGCTTCAACG
>URST01000003.1 GCA_900550585.1 uncultured Eubacteriales bacterium | reverse complement strand
TGCCCTTGCCGTAGTGATCCTGCAGCCACAGGGCGGGATAGATGTAGCCGGCGGGAGAGGACGTGCCCATGATGCTCCAGTTGGCGCTGTCCAGATCCTCCCAGGTCAGCTCCTCGCCGTTGTTGACCTTGGCCACCAGCTCCTGACCCTTGTCAGAGGGGCCGGCGATCATCAGGGCGCGGTAGGAAACGGCCTGCTTGTCGGAAGCCTCGGTGGGCTGACCGTCGTTCCAGTCCTTGGCATTGTCGGAATCCTTGCTCAGGCCGTCACGGGTGGCGGTCAGGATGACCTCGGCGCCGTCATCGTACAGCACATAGGTGCCGCCGGGGATCAGACCCACGTCGATGGTACCGGCCTCCAGACCCTCGCCGACAGCCTCGTAGGTAGTGCCGACGGTGATCTCCACGTCACCCACCTCGTAGCCCTGGTTGGCCAGCTCGTCCTTCAGCATCTGCTTCAGGGGCTCGGTAACGGTGATGATCTCCTCGGGCTCGCGGGAGGGCACGAAGGCGACCTTCAGCGTCTCGATCTTCTTGGCGCCATCGGTATCGCCGTTGGTGCCGTTGTCGCCGGTGTTGGCCTTGTCGCCGCAGCCTGCCAGCAGGCCCAGCGCCATGACCAGCGCCAAGAGAAGTGAAATGATCTTTTTCATCTTTTTTCCTCCATAATCAGTGGTGTTGTTCCTGTGCCCCGGCCCTTCCGGCCGGACGCACCTGCCGCATGACATGCAAAAGGCATGCCATACCGTCACTCAGTATAGCACACCTTCTGCGGGAAAATTTTTCTGATTTGGTAAAAAAAGTAACATCTTGTCAGCTGCGGTCCCCGGCGAAGTAAAACGCCACCAGTTCCTCAAACGCCAGGATCACATGGCCGAAGAACGTGTTGGGCAGGCTGCCCGCCAGCGTCTGCTTGGAGCCGTCCACCACGAACACGATGTCCGACATCTGCGCCAGCGCGGAGTCGCTCCGCTTGGTGAACGTCACGATACGGTGGCCATTCTGCCGGGCGTGCCGCACGTCGTTGAGCACCGGCTCCGTCTCGCCGCTTTGGCTGACGGCGAACATCACCGGCGCCGGCTCCTCCCCGCCCCCCAGATTGTGGGCGTCGCGGAACAGCATATAGTCGTAAAAATGCACGTTGTTGAACACCATGAACCCGCAGATGGACAGCCGCTGGGCGATGTAGGCGCCCACGATGTTGGAAAAGCCCTCGCCTGTGGTGAACAGCTTGGCCTGCCGCGACTGGTCCATCAGACGGCAGAACCGCACCGCCAGCTCCTCGGAGTAGTTGTCGATGAGGCTCTTGAGGCTTTCGGTGCTGCGCTCCTCCCCATGGGAGTCGAACTGGCGGCTGAGATAGTAGTACAGCTCACTGTATCCGTCGAAGCCCAGCCGCTTGCACATTTTCATGATGCTGGTGGTGGACAGGAAGTTCTCCCCCGCGATCTGCTGGATGCCCACCCGCTTTTCGCCCCGTTTGATATGGTTCGTGATGCTGGTGATCACCTTTTTCTCGTCCTCAGACAGCAGGTTTGTCAATAGAAAATAACCGTCTCCCATACAATGATCCTTTCCCGCGCCGGTCTCGCCTTCTCTGTGCCGTATCATTATACCGCATATCCGCGGGATTTGCAAGAAACCCCTTAAGCCCGGCGGAGCAAGCTTCAATTCAGGGTCATTTCCTTCGTTTGCAGCAAGGCAGCGGATCGATCCTGGCGGCATTTGATCTGTGAAATACCGGATTTAAGATATCCTCGACCGCAGCAAAAACACAGGACGGCTGACGCCGTCCTGTGTTTTCCTCATTTCTTCTTCCGCGGCTTTGGCAGCGGCGTGGCGGCCTCGGCGAGCCGCAGCACCTGCTCCGTCAGCTCGCGGTCCTCCACGTCCAGGATGTAGTGCTCCTTCGCGCCCTCGTAGGGGCAGCCGCAGGATGCATCCCGCATCAGATCGTCCAAAACCGGCAGTTTTTTCACGAAAACCGTGTTATCGCACACCAAAAACGCCGGTTTTTCGTTGAGATACACCATGTATTCCCCGAACATTTTCCGGCTGCGCACGTCCCACAGCGGCGGGATCTGCTCCAGCACAAATGCCAGATAATCGGCGGATGTCGCCATACGTTACGCCTTCAGGCAGCGCAGCACCGCCATCAGAATGGAGTAATACTTGCTGTCCGGCGTGTCGGCGCGGCTGGTGATGATCACCGGGCAGGACGCACCGCAGATGGTGCTGGCCATGGTCTTGCCCGCAATGTAGGTGCAGGCCTTGTACAGCACGTTGCCGATCTCGATGAAGGGCACCAGCAGGATGTCCGCCTGACCGGCCACGGGATCGTGGATGGCCTTGTGCTTCACGGACTCCATGGAGATCGCGCCGTCCAGCGCCAGCGGGCCGGAGATGACGCAGCCCTCCACGCCCCGCTCTGCGATGGCCTTGGCGGACACGGTAGACGGCATCTTGTCGGTGACGTTCTCCACGGCGGACAGCACGGCCACCTTGGGGCAGTCGATGCCCAGCGCACGGGCCACGGGCAGCGCGTTCTCCACGATGCCGATCTGCGTCTCCACATCGGGCGCGATGTTGATGGCGGCATCGGTGATCATAACGAAGCGGCCCTCATACTCAAAAATACCGCACTGGCTGACAAGACGGCGGCCGCCGGTGGGGATCAGGCCCGTCTCCTTGTTCAGGATGGCGCGGGCGAAATTGGAGGTCTGCAGGATGCCCTTCATGGGGATGTCGGCCTTCCCTTCCCGCACCAGCTGCACGGCAATCTTGGCGGCCTCCAGCTCCTCGCCGTCGAAGTCCACGATCTCATAGTCCTTCTCGTCCTCGCCCATCTCATGCAGCATGGCGATGATCTCGTCCTTCTTGCCCACCAGCGTGCCCTCGACAACGCCCTTGCGGCGCGCATTCACCACGGCGGACAGAGCCGGCTCGTCATGGGCATTGGCCAGCGCGATGCGCTTTTTCATATTCTGGCTCAGCACATAGTTTTCCAGTTCCTTGAAATTGGTCAGCATATCGGTATACCTCCACGAAATTTGTTCCGGTTATCGCTGTACATGCTTTGATGCGGCCTATTATACGCTTTTCCCCGGCAAAAGACAACCATGCCGGAAACATTTTCTTGCAAACCGCACTGTTTTAGGGTATACTGATGAAAATATGTGCAGGAGGTCCTCCAATGTTCTGGAATATTCTTTTCTACGGCATCATCATCGTGGGCGCCGTTCTGATGATCGCGCTGACGGCCTATCGCATCGACTGGGCCAGACATCCCGAGAAGTACAAGGACATCGCCGAGGACCCGGAAAAGCTGGCCTACCGACAGAAGAAGGAGGCGGACAAAAAGGCCGCCGCCAAGAAGGCCAAGGAGAAGGAAAAGGCCCTGAAGCGCCAGAAGCGGGTGGACAAGGTCAACCACTACCGCGCCATCAACGGCAAAGGCCCCATCGGTCTGGACGGCAGGCCCAAGGACGCAAAAAAGAAAAAGTGACGCAAAAGCACCGCGGCGTATGCCGCGGTGCTTTTTTCAGTCGTTCTTTTCATCGCACAGCAGCGCCGTCAGCTGCGCGTACAACCGCTCCGGCTCCCGCTGGAACCGCCGGGCCAGCCCGTCCGCCGTGGAGCGGTCCGCCACCATCAGCTGCAGCTCCATCAGCTGATCCACATCGTCGTGCAGCGCCAGCGTCACCGTGTACGTCCCGTTTTCCCGCTCCGTCACGCGGCTCTGCACCTGGGCGCGCCGCAGCGCCGCCCTGTTGTACGCGGCGATGTTCTTATCCGACCGCTGCCGCACGGAGTACGGCAGGCTGGACTCGCAGATCTGGCTGTTCTTCAGCCCCTTCTCCGTGATGACGTACCGTCCGTCCTCCGTCAGACGCAGGTGCTCCGTTTTCACCAGATCATTCAGGCACTCGGCGTAGTCGAAATAGTCGATGCCGTCGTCGCACATGGTCAGATCCTGCATTTCCGCCGGTGCCAGCGGCTCCGTGACCCGGGCGGCGATATATAAGATGAGGAACTTGATCTCCAGCTTGTCCTGGATGAAGCCGATACCCATGGTGGCTCCCCTCCCCTGCGGTTTTTCTCTATTATACGCAAAACCGCCGGATTTGTAAAGAGCGGGAGCCGCGCCGATCGGCGCGGCTCCTTTGTGCTCAATGGCAGGCGCAGTAATTGCGCGTACTGTTGTAGTCGTTGGGCGTCTCCACCGTGTTGGGCGGGAAGAACTCGTTGACCGGGAACGCCACGCTGCGGAACAGGCCGCAGGGATCCTCCTGCGCGTCGCAGGGGCACTCGGACTGCGGCACGCAGTAGTCGTACACCGGGATCAGCAGCTGCGTATCCCGCTCCAGCCGCACCAGCGTGAACTGGCCCAGCGTCACATAGAAGCGGCGGCTGGCGCTGTCATCGAACACCAGCTCCTGTCCGAAGCTCTGGGCGATGAAGGACGGGATCTCCGTCAGCCGTCCGCAGTCGCAGGTCGGTGCCGGCGGGCAGTCCGTCACCTTGGTGTCCAGCACGATGGGATCCACCGCCTCCACCACGGCGATGGGCAGATTCGTCCGCATCCGGCCGGGAATGTCCAGTTCATCGAACGCCGTGTCGGAGGAGAAGATCTTGGCGTTCCCCTCGCTGCCGAACAGGATGCAGCGCTTGTCGAACACGCACAGGCCCTCGGCCTCGGTGTAGCGGGGCGTGCCGGTGCAGACCTGCAGCGTCACCCGGTAGAAAAACCGCATGTCGATGGAGTAAAACCCCCGGTTGAACGTCACCGGCTCCACGTCCGTGTAGATATACAGCAGCTCCGCCGTGCCGCCCTTGATCATCTGGGAGGTGCTCAGCACTCCCTGTGCCGTCACCGTGGGATAGAACCGCAGATCCTCCACACAGTCCTTGTCGCGGCAGGAATCGAAGATCTTCCGTGTATGGACGCAAACGGACTCGCGCACGCTGCTCAGATCGCAGACCGGGCCCGGCATCAGATTCTCAGGCATGGTATGACCTCCTAATAAGTACTGAAAGAAACTTCTTTCAATACAGTGTATGCCTGAGACGTGCAAAGGTGCGGCGCTGACGCGCCGCACCTTTATTTCTGCCGTACCACTACATTCTCGTCGCCCAGCCACTCCCGGCACTCCTTCAAAAATGCCGGATGGTTCAGGCACGTCGTTCCCAGCATCTTTCCCGTGTCCGCCAGCCGCACCTTCAGCGGTGTGTCGCCCTCGAACATGGTCATCACAAGGCTGATGTGCCGGAACTCCCGGCTGTCCATGCCGGGCATCTTCAGGTAGATGACGGCCTTCTCCTTCGGCGGCTCCCGCCGCGTCTCCGGTATGGCCGCGCCCTGCTCCAGCGGATAGATGCTGTCGCACATGATCTGGGGCGGCTTCTCGTCCCGGACGGACAGCCGTCCCTTTACCAGCACCGGCGTGTTCACCGCCATATAGCTGCCGCACTGGTCAATGGTGCGGCTGAAGCACAGCAACTCAATGGCCGCCGTCTCATCCTCCACCATGACGTAGGCCATGAGGGAGTTGTTCTTAGTGGTGCGTGTCTTGCTGGACACCACGATGCCCGCCGCAGTGATGCTCTGCCCGTCGGCAAACCGCACCGGCCCGTCCTCCCCGGCAAAATCGTCCAGTATCTCGTGGATGGGCACAGCGCCCAGCTGCCGTGCCAGGGGCCGCCGGTCCGTCATGGGATGGCCCGACAGATACAGGCCTGTCGTCTCCTTCTCCATGTGCATCCGCTCCGTGGCGGAGTATTCCGGGATGTCCGGCAGCTGGATCTGGGAGCTGTCCTCTCCGCCGGAGGCGGCGGCCATGCCGAAGAAGTCCAGCTGACCCTCCACATTCTGCCGCCGTGTGCTGCCGATGCTGTCCAGCACCGTCTCATACACGGCGATGAGCTGGGAGCGCCTGTCCCCCAGACTGTCGAAGGCGCCGCTGCGGATCAGGTTCTCCACCGCCCGCTTGTTCATGTCGCCGCAGTCGTACATCCGCTGGCAGAAGTCCTGGAAGGACCTGAACAGTCCCCCCTGCTCCCGCTCCCTCACCACCGACAGGATGAAGCCCCGTCCGATGTTCTTGATGGCCACCAGTCCGAACCGGATGCCCTCCGGCTCCACGGTGAACCGGTCATAGGAGCGGTTCACGTCCGGCGGCAGCAGCGCAATGCCGCAGTCGCGGCACTCGCCGATGTACCCCGCCACCTTGTCGGAGTTGTCCAGCACGCTGGTCAGCAGCGCCGCCATGTACTCCTTGGTGTAGTGGCACTTGAAATACGCCGTCTGATAGGCCACCACCGCGTAGCTGACGGCGTGGGCCTTGTTGAAAGCGTAGTTGGCAAAGTCGAAGATCTCATCGTAGATGGCCTGCGCCGTGGCCTCGCTGATGCCGTTTGCAATACAGCCGGTGATGCCCCGCTCCTTGTCGCCGTAGACGAAAGCCTGCCGCTCCTTTTCGATCTCCTTGGCTTTCTTTTTGCTGATGGCCCGGCGCACCATGTCCGCCTGCCCCAGCGAGAAGCCGCCCAGTTCCTGAAAAATGCGGATGACCTGCTCCTGATACACGATGCACCCGTAGGTCACAGACAGGATAGGGATGAGCTTGGGGTGCTTGTACGTCACCAGCTTGGGGTCGTGCTTGCAGGCGATGAACCGTGGAATGGATTCCATAGGCCCCGGCCGGTACAGGGCGATGACGGCGGTGATATCCTCAATATTCTGGGGCTTCAGCCCCACGCACACGCCGGTCATGCCGGTGGATTCGATCTGGAACACCCCCGCCGTCCGGCCCTGTGAGATCATCTCGTATGTCTCCGGGTCGTCGTCGGGGATATCCGCCAGCGTAAAGTCCGGCTTGTACCGCTGCACCATCTTCACCGCGTCGTCCAGCACCGTCAGGTTCCTCAGACCCAGGAAGTCCATTTTCAGCAGGCCCAGCTCCTCCAGCGTGGTCATGACGTACTGGCACACCACGGCGTCGTCGTTCCGCGCCAGCGGCACATATTCATATACCGGCCTCTTGGTGATGACCACGCCTGCCGCGTGGGTGGAGGCGTGGCGGGGCATGCCCTCCAGCGCCATGGCCGTGTCGATGAGCTTTTTCACCCGCGGGTCGTCCCGGTACAGATCGGCCAGCTGCCTGCTGAGCTTCAGGGCGTCCTGCAGCGTGATGTGCAGCGCCCCCGGCCCTGCCGGCACCAGCTTGGCCACCACGTCCACCTCGGCGTAAGTCATATTCAGGGCGCGTCCCACGTCCCGGATGGCGGCGCGGGCAGCCATGGTGCCGAAGGTGACGATCTGCGCCACATGGTCGTCTCCGTATTTGCGGCGGACGTAGTCCACCACCTCGCTCCGGCGTGTGTCGCCGAAGTCCATGTCGATATCGGGCATGGACACCCGCTCCGGATTCAGGAACCGCTCGAAGTACAGGTCGTACTTCATGGGGTCGATATCCGTGATCTCCAGGCAGTAGGACACCATGGAGCCTGCGGCGGAACCGCGCCCCGGCCCTACCGGGATGTCCACGCTCTTGGCGTAGCGCACGAAGTCGGACACGATGAGGAAGTAGTCGGTGAACCCCATCTTCTCGATCATGTCCAGCTCGTAATCCAGCTGCTTCCGGTAGTCCGGCCTGCTGCCGCCGTACCGCTTGGCGAACCCCTCGTCGCACAGCTTCCGCAGATAGGTGGGCGAATCGTAGCCCTCCGGCAGCTGGAACTCCGGCAGGTGGTACTTGCCGAAGGTAAACTCCAGCTGGCACATATCCGCAATGCGCTGGGTGTTGGCCACCGCGTCGGGATACCCCGCAAACAGCGCCTCCATCTCCTCTGTGGAGCGCAGGTAGAAGTTCCGCGGCTCATAGCGCATCCGGTTGGCGTCGTCCACGGTCTTGCCCGTCTGGATGCACAGCAGCACGTCGTGGCTCTCGGCATCCTCTTTCCGCAGATAGTGGGCATCGTTGGTACACACCAGCGGGATGCCCGTCTCGCTGTGGATGCGCAGCAGCTGCCGGTTCACCTCGGTCTGGTCGGCGATGCCGTGGTCCTGCAGCTCCAGATAGAAGCTGTCCTCCCCGAAGATGTCCCGCATGGTCAGGGCATATTCCTTCGCCCCGTCATAGTCGCCGTTCATCAGCCTGCGGGGTATCTCGCCGGCCAGACACGCCGACAGGGCGATCAGCCCCTCGGAATGCTGGCGCAGCAGCTCCATATCGATGCGGGGCTTGATGTAAAAGCCCTCGGTGAACGCCTGGCTCACCATATAGGACAGGTTCCGATAGCCCGTCTCGTTTTTGCACAGCAGCACCAGATGCCGTGACTCGGCGTCGAACTCATGCTGCTTGTCGAAGCGTGTCCGCCGCGCCACATAGACCTCGCACCCGATGATGGGGTGGATGCCCTCCTTTTTGCAGGCACGGTAGAAGTCGATGGCGCCGTACATCACGCCGTGGTCCGTAATGGCCACCGCGTTCTGCCCCATCTCCTTCACCAGCGCCGGCAGGTCCCGTATCCGGCACGCGCCGTCCAGCAGACTGTACTCCGTATGGACGTGCAGATGTACAAATCCCATGCTCTCCCCTGTTCCTCTCTGTTACTTGCCCAGCTCCTCCAGCATATCGCACAGCAGCTCCACGCCGGACACCACCAGCGTCCGGCAGTGATGGGTCACTCCCAACTCCCTGGCCATGTCCGTGGCATCCAGCTCCTTCTCCGCCAGCAGATCGCGGCAGTCCAGCTTATGGAACCGCTCCGTAAACCGCCGCTGGAACCCCTGGGTCAGCTCCGTGGAGCGCTTCTTTCCCGCCGCGCCGTTTTCCAGCGTAGCCGGGCAGACCATGCCCAGCACCACCGCCGCGGCGTTCACCACGCCGCATACGCCGCCGCAGCGCAGTCCGGCGCCGAAGCCGCTGGCCAACGCCATGCTCTGCTCCTCCGTAAGGCCGGTGACATCCGTAAATGCCAGCAGCACGCTCTGTCCGCAGTTCAGCCCCTTCTCGTGATATTCCTTGGCCCGCAGACACCGTTCTCTCTTTGTCATAGCTCGCTTGCCTCCTCCATCAGCTTGCGCATCCGGTGATTGATGCACGATTTCGTCACCGGCGGGTCGCACCGCTCCGCCAGCTGCGTCAGTGACAGCTCCGGGTATTCCAGCCGCAGCGCCGCCGTCTGCTGCAATTTTTCCGGCAGCCGTTTCCACCGCGGGCTGCCCCTTAGCTTTTCGATGGCCGCCACCTGCTCCTGCGCCGCGTCCAGCGTCTTGTTGACGTTGGCCATATCGCAGTTCATGGCCCGGTTGGCGCCGTTGCGGATCTCCTTGTCCACCTTGGCGGTCATGATGTCCATAGCCGCCGCCGGCGCGCCGATCTTTGTCAGCAGGTCCTCGATGTGCTCCGACTGCTTGAAATAGATAAGGGAGTCCGCCCCCCGCTGCACCGAGCGGGGCAGGAACCCCATTTCCTCCAGCAGCGTGGACACCTCCCGGCTGGCCTGCATGTGACTGGTGGCCAGCTCCAGATGATACCGCTTTTCCGGGTCTGTAACGCTGCCGCCGGCCAGAAACGCCCCCCGCAGGAACGCCGTCCGGCAGCAGTCCTCCTCCAGCAGCCCGAAGTTCACATGCAGCGCCATGATCTGCTGGGGATCGTACCCCAGCGTATTGATGACCCGCGCCAGCTTGTCCCGGTCCGTGATGCGGAAGATCAGCTTCCCCCGCCCGTCATGCTCCGGCAGCTGGTCGAATTTCAGGGAGAACGCCTTGTGAAACAGCTTGGGCAGTCGCCCGGCGAACTCCGGATTCTCCGTGATGATCCGCACCTCCGACGGCGTGAACGTGCTGCAGTACAGCAGCACGCCGTAGGCCTCCGCCCGGGCGCAGCACTGGCGGGACAGCTGTGTGCGGCACATCTCGCTTTTCGCCTTGAACGCAAAGGACTGCATACCGCCGCCCTCCTCTCACCGTGAAATGTCCCGGTGGCTCTCGGACACCGGATAGCCAAGGCCCCCGATATAGGTGGCCAGATGGTGCGCCATGGCCGTGGAGCGGTGCCGTCCGCCGGTGCAGCCCACCGCGATGACCAGCTCCGTCCGCCCCTCCTGCAGATACTGGGGCAGCAGAAACGCCAGCAGCGGCTCCAGCCGCTCCAGGAACCGTCCCGCCGCCTCGGAGGCAAACACATACTCCCGCACCGGCTCGTCCAGCCCCGTCAGGTGCTTCAGCTCCGGCACATAGTAGGGGTTGGGCAGAAACCGCACGTCAAACACCAGATCGGCCTCCAGCGGCAGGCCGTTCTTGAAGCCGAAGGACATGACGCTGACGTTCAGCGTCTGCCGGGCGTCTCCGCCGCCGAAAATGCTCAGCAGCTCACTGCGCAGCTTGGCGGTGGAAAACGCCGTGGTGTCCAGCACAAAGTCCGCCCGCTCCCGCACCGGTGCCAGCAGCGCCCGCTCCCGCCGGACGGCCTCCTCGATGGAAAGCCCCTCCGCGCACAGCGGGTGGCTGCGCCGCGTCTCCTTGTAGCGGCTGATGATGACCCGTGTGTCCGCCTCCAGAAACAGCATCCGGCACCGGACGCCGTCCTTCCGGTGCAGCTTGTCCACCACGTCCACCAGCCGCTGGAACGGCTCCCCGGCCCGGACATCGTACACCAGCGCCACCCGGTCGTACCGTCCGCCGGAGGCCGTGCAGAAGTTGGCAAACTTCAGCATCATCTCCGCCGGCAGGTTATCCACGATATAGTAGCCGATGTCCTCCAGATAGGTGGCTGCGCGGGATTTTCCGCTGCCGGAAAGTCCCGAAATAATGAGTATCTCCACGTCTTGCTCCTCAGTGTATCACCCTGACCTCCGGCTCCAGCCGGACGCCCGTTTTCTCCCATACGCGCTTTTGTATCTCCGCCATCAGCGCCGTCACATCGGCGCAGGTGGCGCCGCCCCGGTTGATGACGAAGCCCGCGTGCTTCTCCGACACCTGCGCGCCGCCCACCGTCAGGCCCTTCAGCCCGCACTGGTCGATGAGCGCGGCGGCATAATAGCCCTCCGGCCGCTTGAATGTGCTGCCAGCACTGGGATATTCCAACGGCTGTGAAGCCTTTCTCCTTGCCATCAAATCATCCATTTTTTCCCGGATGGCGGCAGGCTCTCCCGCCTCCAGCGCGAACACGGCCCGCAGCACCACCGCGTCGGGCCGGTCGGTCAGCAGGCTGTGCCGGTAGGAAAAGACCAGCTCCTCCCCGGTCAGCGTCCGGATGCCCTCCTCCGGGAACAGCACCGCGGCGCTGTGCACCACCTGCCGCATCTCGCCGCCGTAGGCGCCTGCGTTCATGCACACCGCACCGCCCACGCTGCCGGGGATGCCGTGGGCAAATTCCAGCCCCGTCATGCCCTGCTGCTGGGCAAATACCGCCGTCCGGGCCAGAGACGCGCCGGCCTCCGCCGTCACGCGCCCCGCCGCATCCAGCGCCATGCCGGACATGTCGCGGGTGTTCACCACCAGCCGCTCCACCCCCTCGTCGGGGAACAGCAGGTTCGTGCCGTTGCCGATGACCAGCGGCGCGGCTCCGCAGGCGAGGGCCTCCCCGATCAGCAGCACCATCTGGCTGCCGTCCTTGGGAAATGCCATGCGCCGCGCCGGGCCGCCGATGCGGAACGATGTGTGCCTCGCCAGCGGCACATCGTGCTCATATGTCATGTCCGGCAGATAGTCCGCCGTCCATCGGTCCAATTCCTCGTACCAGCTCATAAACCCTCCTGCGCGGCCCTTATATCCGCTTGTTCTTCCCCAGCAGCGCCGCACCGATGATGCCCGCCTGGTTGCCCAGCTCCGCCTTGACGATGCGGGTGCGCCGGTTTTTGCCGCAGGGGATGCTCTCCCGCTCCACGCACCGCTGCACCGGCAGCAGCAGCTGCTCATCCGCCTCGTTGCTGACGCCGCCGCCGATGGCCAGCGTGTCCGGCTGGAACACATTGACCACGTTGACCACGCCGCAGGCCAGATAGCTGACATAATCGTCGCATACCTTCTGCCCCACGGGGTCGCCCTGCCGCGCCGCGATAAAGGCGGACTGCCCGGACACATGGCCGTCGTTCTCCTCCACCACCCGGGCCAGGATACTGTCCGGATGGGCCGCCAGCGCCTCCGTTGTCATGCGCTTGAGCGCCGTGGCCGAGGCGTACTGCTCCCAGCAGCCGTGCCGCCCGCAGGGGCACGGCAGGCCATCCTTGACGATGACGGTGTGCCCCACCTCGCCGGCCATGCCGTTGGCGCCGTGGTACACCTTGCCGTTGTGGATGATGCCCGCGCCCACGCCGGTGCCCAGCGTGATGGTCACAAAGCGCTTGCTCTCCCGCCCGGCCCCTGCATAGTATTCCGCCAGAGCCGCGCAGTTTGCATCGTTTTCGATATACAGCGGGATGGACAGATAGTGGTGGAACAGCTTCCGCAGCGGCACGTTCCTGAGCGGCAGGTTGCAGGTATAGCCGATAGAGCCGGAGCGGATCTCCACGGTGCCCGGTACGCCTACGCCCACCGACGCAATCTCGTCCAGCGGCACGCCCGCGCACTTCCCCAGCTCCTGCGTCAGCGACACGATGGTCCACGCCAGCGACTGCTGGTCGGTGATGGAGGCCACCTTCATTTTCTGCACGGCCAGCAGCTGGCCGCTCTCGTCCGTCAGTCCCGCCTTCAGGTTCGTTCCGCCGATGTCCACACCTACATACTTCATTACTTTGCCTTGTTCTCCTTTACCATGGCGTCCATTTTGCTGTCAAACTGCGTCACAAAATCCCGTGCCGCGTTGTAGCCGTACTTCATCTGCCGGTTCTTCATGGTGGCGATCTCCACGATGCCCGCCAGGTTCCGCCCCGGCCGCACCGGAATGGTGACGATGGGCAGCGCCACGCCCAGCATGGCGTATTTCTCCTCACCCAGCCCCAGCCGGTCGTAGAACTTGCCGTCCACCCACTGCTCCAGCTGGATGACCAGATCGATCTCCGTGTCGAACTGCACGGCGCCCATGCCGAACAGCTGCTGCACGTCGATGACGCCCACGCCCCGGATCTCGATGTAGTGCCGGATGATCTCCGGTGCCGTGCCGAACAGGCTGTTGGAAATGCGCCGTATCTCCACGGCGTCGTCGGCCACCAGCCGGTGTCCGCGCTTGAGCAGCTCGATGGCCGTCTCGCTCTTGCCAATGCCGGAGTCGCCCAGGATCAGCACACCCTGGCCGTAAATGTTCATCAGCACGCCGTGCCGGGCGATCTGCGGCGCCATGGCGCGGTTCAGATAGTCGATGAGCTTGCTGGTGACATCCACCGTGGACTCCGCCGAGCGCAGCAGCGTGCGGTCGTGCTTTTCCGCCATCTGCACCAGCTCTGCCGGTGCCTCCATGTCCCGGGCAATGATCAGCGCCGGGAACGGATAGCTCAGCAGCTTGTTGAACACGCGGGTGCGCTCCGCCTCCGTCATCCGGTCCAGATAGCGCATCTCGCCCCGGCCCAGGATCTGCAGGCGCTTGTCGTCAAAATAATCGTAAAAGCCCACCAGCTGCAGGGCCGGCCGGTTCACGTCAGAAATGGTCACAACGGTGTTGTCAAAATCCCGGCCCTTGTGGAGGATCTCCATACCGAATATCTCCACCATTTTTTTCAGGCTGGCCGGTGTGCGCTTGACTTTTTCCATACAGCTGCCTCCCGTGAGCCGCCCGCCGGAAACCCCGGCAGGGGCGCCAAATATTTACCTTATATTATATCTTGTATCCCTCTGTTTCGCAACACTTTCCCCTTTCAAAAAAATTTCGTTTTTTTGTCAAATAGTGCTTGCAATTCATAGCGTTATCTGTTATTATATCAACTGCTTGCGATGCAAGCGACCGTATGTTACAACAGCAAGGAGGTGCAACGGATGGCTAAGTGCGAATTTTGCGACAAGGGCGTGACCTTCGGTATCAAGGTCTCTCACTCCCACCGGCGTTCCAATCGTCCCTGGAAGCCCAATGTCAAGCGCGTGAAGGCAGTGATCAACGGCACGCCTCGCCATGTATATGTTTGTACCCGGTGCCTGCGTTCCGGCAAAGTTACCCGCGCGATCTGAGTTGATCAGCGCCTGAACTGTACAGACAAAAGCCCTGCGGATCATTCCGCGGGGCTTTCTTCATGCTGCCGCCAGTCCGGCAAAGACGGCCATACCGGCGGACAGACCATATAATTTCATGATACGCTGCATGATGTACTTCATGATGTACGTTTTTATCTGCATGATGCATGCATCATGCAGATAAAAAAACAGGCGTCCGCGCCCCCGGCAAGGGGTGCGGACGCCTGTTTTTCTCTGTCAGCTCTCCCGGCTGTACAGCCCCGCCACATCGTCCAGCTTCACGGAGAACACCACGGACTGGGCCTCCGACTGGGCGCCGGCCTTCTCCATGATGGCCTGCATGATGGCCGCCCGCTTGTCCGCCGGCGTCACCAGCAGGATCATCTCCCGCTCCTCGGTGATGGCCATGCCGAAGAACTTGCTGGCGTTGTCCGCGTCAGTGGCGCGGGTATGCAGCACCGTGCCGCCCTGCGCCCCGGCGGCGGAGGCCGCCTCCATCACCATATCGGAATAGCCGCCGTTGGCGATGGCCACCACCAGCTCGTACCCGGAATCATGCATCAGTTCTTCCTCCTTTACAGTCAGATCCGGCTGGACATCCGCGCCGCCGGAGATGAGATAGTTCATGGCGGACTGCCCGCCCACGCTGCTCAGATGCAGGCACACGGCGATGCCGCTGCCGGGCCGGTCGATGTGCATGGTGTCCACCAGCTCCCGCATCAGCACGTCCTTCACCTGCGGCGTTACCACGGAGAACAGCACGGTTTTCTCCGTGGCCTCCAGACCCAGATAGCTGAGCATATCGTCGCTGGCGGTGCCGCGCCCCAGCGCCGAGAATACCACCGGCGCACCGAACGCCCGGTAGAAATCCAGAAAATGCTTGCTGCCCATCACCCGATTGGTGATGGTGATGATGTAATACAATCTGCTGCTCATACCGTCACCTCCGTCAGCACAGCTCGATGATCGGCTCCACCGCCACGGGAGCCGCCGCCGGTGCCTTGGCGTGCTTCAGCTTCCGCTGATAGCTCAGACCCAGCAGCTGGATGGTCACCAGCGGCGTCATGGCCACCATGGCCACCACACCGAAGGCGTCTGTCACCAGATTGCCGCCCACCGCCTCGCATGCGCCCAGCGCAAAGGGCAGCAGGAATGTGGCCGTCATAGGGCCGGAGGCCACGCCGCCGGAGTCGAAGGCCACCGATGTGAAGATGTCCGGCACCACGAAGCTCAGCGTCAGGCTGATGGCATAGCCGGGGATGAGGAACCACATGATGGACACGCCGGTGAGCACCCGGATCATAGCCAGTCCCAGCGACACCGCCACGCCCACGGACAGAGCGATATTCATGGCGTGGGCCGGGATCGCGCCCGCCGTGATCTCCTCCACCTGCTTGTTCAGGACGTGTACCGCAGGCTCCGCCTGCACGATGAAATAGCCGATGACCATGGCGATGGGGACGAGGAGCCAATTATAGTTGTGTCCGGCGATGCTGCCGCCCAAAAAGCTGCCAACGGGCATAAAGCCCACGTTGACGCCGGTGAGGAACAGCGCAAGTCCCACATACACATAGGCAAGACCCACTGCCATACTCAGCAGCGCACGCCGCTTCAGCCGCTTGGTAATCAGCTGGAACAGCACCAGAAATACCGCGATGGGTGCCAGCGCCTTGGCCGTCTCCGCGAAGTACTCCGGCAGCGCGTCCACATAGGCGCGGAACATCTCCACCGTGTCCTTGGCGTCGGGCATTGCCGTATTGGTGTAGGCGCTGCCGTCCGGTTTGTACAGAAGCCCCAGCAGCAGTACCGTGATGATGGGGCCGATGGAGCAAAGCGCCACCAGGCCGAAGCTGTCGCCCCCCGCCTGCTTGTCGCTGCGGACGGCGCTGACGCCCACGCCCAGCGCCATGATGAACGGCACGGTCATGGGGCCGGTGGTGACGCCGCCGGAGTCAAAGGCCACCGCCCAGAAGTCCGGCGACACGAACATGGCCAGGCCGAACACCAGTATGTAGAACCCGATCAGCAGCCACCGCAGCTGGATACCCAGCAGGATACGCAGCAGCGCGATGACCAGGAACACGCCTACGCCCACCGCCACCGACCAGATGATGACGTTATTTTCAATGGCGGGCACCTGATTGGCCAACACCTGCAGATCCGGCTCCGCCACGGTGATGATGATGCCGATGAGGAAGCTGATGCCCACGATGATCCAGACCTTCTTGGAGCGGGTGATCTCGCTGCCCACCGCCTGTCCCAAGGGGATCATGGACATCTCCGATCCCAGTGTGAAAAGTCCCATGCCACCGATCAGCAGCACACCGCCCAGCAGAAACGCCATCATAGCGTTGTTGGGTACCGGCGCGATGGTAAAGCCCAGCGCCAGCACGATCAGTATGATGGGCAGCACCGATGTCAGCGACTCGTGCATGGGCTTTTTGAAGATGGAGAAAAAGCCCTGTGCCTTCTTCCGCTGCTTGCGCAGGCGCGCCTGCTCCTCCTGTACCGTTCTTCTCGTCAAATTACCATTCCTTTCCCTGAAAAAAATGGCGTATCTGTCCATTTTCGGGCAGATACGCACTGGTATCTTATGTAGATAGTATAGCAGATTTTTCCATGCGGCACAAGAGAAAAGCTGTAAACAAGCTGTTAAGTTTTACAAATTTCTCCCATACAGTCTGTGTGAAATGCTCAAAGCTCCTGCCGCGGACCGGGCCGGAACTCCGCCGACCGCACCGCCATATGGATGCCGCCCGCCGACAGCTCCGTGAGCCGCGCCTGCAGGGTCTCCGCGCGCTCCGCCGGCAGCGACACCGTCAGCCGGATGTCCGCGCCGTACTCGATGTCGTCCACCGTACCGCCCTGCGCCGCCGCCTCCAGCTTCACGCGCTCCAGCATGGCGTAGGAGCACGGGATGTCCGCCACGGCCCACTGTCCCATCACCGCGTATCCCGCGGCGCACAGAGCGTCCCGCGCCCCCTTGGAATAGGCCCGCGTCAGTCCCCCGGCCCCCAGCAGGATGCCGCCAAAATACCGGGTCACCACGCACACCACATTGGTCACACCCTCCCGCTGGAACACATTGAGCATGGGCTGCCCCGCCGTACCCTGCGGCTCTCCGTCATCACTGTACCGCACGGTGTTTTCTCCGATGAGATAGCACCAGCAGTTGTGCCGTGCGTCGTAGTACTGCTTTTTGATCTGCGCGATGAACGCCCGTGCGTCCTCCTCCGACTCCACCGGCAGCAGATGGCTGATGAAGCGGGAGCGCTTCTCCACGAACTCGCTGTCCGATGCCTGAAACGGCACGCGAAACTCACCTGTCCGCGTCATTCCCAGTCCTCCTTCGGCTCCGCCCAGCCCTCGATGTAATCCTTCAGGCGCCCCATGACCCGAGGCGTACACACCGCCGTCACGTCCACCGTCTCGCCGTAGGCCACGTTCTCCACCTTGGCCTCCCGGTACAGGCCGTCCAGCAGCCCCGCCTTGTCGTAGGGCAGGTGGATGACCACCCGCTTTGTGCCCTTGTCCAGCTTTTTGTCCACGGCCTCCAGCAGCGCCGGGATACCCTCGCCGGTCCTGGCGGAGATGTACACGGCGTCGCTCTCCCGCTCCTGCTGGGCGGTGAAGGCCACATCACACTTGTTGTACACCCGGATGCAGGGGATGCGCTCCGCCCCCAGCTCCCGGATCAGCTCATCCACGATGCGGGCCTGCTCCCGCCACTCCGGGTTGGACACGTCGATGACGTGCAGCAGCAGGTCGGCGTACTCCAGCTCCTCCAGCGTGGCCTTGAATGCCTCCACCAGCTGATGGGGCAGCTTGCGGATAAAGCCCACCGTGTCGGAGATCACCACGTCCAGCGTATCGCTGACCGTCAGCAGCCGGGTGGTGGTGTCCAGCGTATCGAACAGCCGGTCGTTGGCGGGGATATCCGCGCCGGTGATGGCGTTGAGCAGCGTGGACTTGCCTGCGTTGGTGTAGCCCACGATGGCCACCACCGGGATCTCGTTCTTCATCCGGCGCTGCCGCTGGGTGCCCCGCACCCGGCGCACCTCCTCCAGCTCCTCCTTCAGCTTGTCGATCTTCCGGTGGATGTGCCGCCGGTCCGTCTCCAGCTGCGTCTCGCCGGGGCCTTTGGTGCCGATGGGGGAGCCGCCGGTGCCGCCCTGCCGCTCCAGATGGGACCACATGCCGATCAGCCGCGGCAGCAGGTACTGGTACTGCGCCAGTTCCACCTGCAGGCAGCCCTCCTTCGTCTTGGCCCGCTGGGCAAAGATGTCCAAAATCAGGCCGCTGCGGTCCAGCACCTGCACGCCGCACAGCTCCGTCAGCACCCGTATCTGGGAGGGCGACAGGTCGTTGTCGAAGATGACCATGGTGGCGTCGCTGTTCTCCACCATGCGCTTGACCTCCTCCACCTTGCCCTCGCCGATAAAGCTGTGGGGATCCGGCTTCTCCCGGCTCTGGAGGATGGTGCCCACCGGCTCGCCGCCGGCGGTCTCCACCAGTGCGCCCAGCTCCGCCAGACTCTCCTCGTCGGCGCTGTCCGCGCCCAGCACGGGGGAGCGCAGGCCCACCAGCACCGCATAATCCCGCTTCTGCTCCTTGTTCTGTTCAATGGTCTTTCGTTCCATATAGTACCCTCTTGCCTGTATTTTGGTATAGTATACCGTATCCCGCAGCAAATGTAAACAAACAAGACCCGCACCAAACGGTACGGGTCTTGTGATGTGACGTGTCTCTTTTACTTGTCCAGGCCGAAACGCTTGTTGAACTTGGCAACACGTCCGCCGGTATCCACCAGCTTCTGCTTGCCGGTGAAGAAGGGGTGACACTTAGAGCAGACTTCCACGCGAATATCCTTCTTCGTAGAACCTGTCTCAATCACATTACCGCAGGCGCATTTGATAGTAGTCTGCTGATAATTGGGATGGATTCCTTCCTTCATTGCTCATGTTCACCCCTTTCTGGTTCACTCGTCGCCGTGGCTTCGCCACAAACGCAACTGTGATGATAGCACATATTTCCCGCAAATGCAAGCATTTTTCGCAGCATTTACAAAGAAATTTCCGTGCCGCTCCGGAAAAAGTACAGGATGCGCTGTGACACCGGCTTTTCCATAATGCGGCTCAGGGCGTCACTGTATGCCTGCAGCTGCGGACGGTACAGCTCTGCGCGTTGGAGCGTCTCCTCCGCCGTCACCCGGTCGGTCTTGAAGTCCACCACCGTCAGGGCGTCATTTTCCTCGAATACGCAGTCCGCCACGCCCTGCAGCAGCATCTCCTCACCCTCCGCGCTCCGTGCATAGCGCTCTGCCGGCATCAGCAGGGCGAAGCGGTACTCCCGCCACACCCGTTCCGCGCCTTGGATGCGCGCCGCCAGCGGGGAACGCAGGAACGCCGCGATGGCCTCTGCGTCCACCGCCTCCGCCTGAGCCGCCGTCAGCAGCCGCCGCTGTTCCAGCGTCTGTACCTGTGCCTTCACCGCCTCCGCCGCAGGCGCGGTGTCCAGCGGCAGGTACTGCATCACCAGATGGATGGCCGTGCCCCGCTCCGCGGCGGACAGTCCCCGCTTTTCCTGTAAGAACAGGGGCTTTTCCGGTGCGGCGGGCCGCCGTACCGTGCCTGCGCCCTCGGCGACCTCCTGATCCAGCTCCCGGCCCTTCAGCTGGGTGGCCGTGATCTTGGTGGGCACCGCCGTCACCGCCTGATAGGGGTATACGAAGGCCAGCGCCGCCTCGTCCGGCTGTGTGTATGTCCTGACCTCCCGCTCCTCCGCCGCCGGCTGCGGCTGCGCCTGCGTCTCCTCGCCGCCCTCACGCCACAGCCGGATGGTCCAGCTGTCCGGCAGCGGCGTCAGCACCTCCGGACGGATGCCCGCCAGCGCGTGGAGCGCCGCAGCGCCGTCGGTGTGCAGCAGCGACAGCAGCAGCCACTCTCCCGGCGAACCGGCGGCGGACACCGCCTCCGGCATCACCGGCGAGCCGGTCAGCGCCGTCAGGTCCCGCAGTTTCCTGTCCATATGCTTGCGGCAGTCCAGCAGGATCAGCTTCTCCTTGGCACGGGTCATGGCCACATACAGGATGCGCATTTCCTCGGCCTTGGCCTCCCTGTCCAGCCGCAGCGCCAGCGCCGTCTTGGAGATGGTGTCGTACCGGATGTGCCGCGCGCCGTCCACCCGCTCCGTGCCCAGCCCCAGCTGGGGATGCACCAGTACCGGACAGCTCAGATCCTGCCGGTTGAAGCTTTTCTGCAGGTCCGCCAGAATGACCACCGGGAACTCCAGTCCCTTGGAGCGGTGGACGCTCATGATCTGCACGCCCTCCGCCGCCTGCGCGGCGGACAGCCCCGGCGCTTCGCCCTTTTCCAGCAGCCGCCGCAGGTGGGTGATGAAGTCGAACAGCCCCACCTTGCCGCTCTGCACCAGCTGCCGGGCATAGTCGTACAGCGCCGTCAGCCGTGCCTGCCGCCGGGCACCGTCTGCCATGGCCCCGAAGATGGCCATGGCATGGCACCGGTCGTAGATGTACCACAGCAGCTCATCCGCCGCCAGCTCCCGCGCCGCCTGCCGCAGCTCCTCCAGCAGCGCCAGAAACGCCTGAGCCGCCGGTCCCTGGTCCCGGCACAGCGCGTCATAGTAGTCCCCCTCCGGCTGCAGGGTCCGGATGGCCGCCAGCTCATCGGGGCACATGCCCACCAGCGGCGAGCGCAGCACGGAGATGAGGGGCACGTCCTGCCGGGGGTTGTCCACGATCTCCAGCAGCGACACCGTCACCGCGATCTCCATGGCGCTGAAGAAGTCGTCGCTCTCCCCGCCGCCGCAGGGAATGCCCTCCCGGGCCAGCGCGGCGGTGAACGCCTTCATCCGCGACCGGGGGGAGCGCATGAGGATCACGATATCCTCCGGCCGCACGGGCCGCATACCGTCCTCTCCCTGCACGGGGAACCTCTCGTCCAGCAGTTGCCGGATGCGCCGCGCCGCGAAGCGGGCCTCCGCCTCCGTCCAGTCGAAGCGCTGCTCCGGTGTGTCCTCCACGCTGATGACGTGCATCTCCGTCTCCCGGCCTGCCGCGTCGGCGTAGTAGTCCGCGCCGAAGTACAGCTGCTCCTCCGCCGTATAGTCCATCTCGCCCATTTCCCGGGACATGATGTCCGCGAACACAGCGTTGGCAGCCTCCAGCACCTCCCGCCGGGAGCGGAAGTTCCGGCTGAGCACCATGCGCCGGGGCTGGCCGTCCGCCGCCTCCGCCGCGTCGGCGAACCGCCGGTATTTCCCCAAAAAGATGGTGGGGTCCGCCAGCCGGAACCGGTAGATGCTCTGCTTCACGTCCCCCACGGTGAACAGGTTCTGTCCCTCCCGGGAGATGGCCTGAAAGATGCAGTCCTGCACCTCGTTGGTATCCTGATACTCGTCCACCATGATCTCCTGATACCGCTGGGATATCTGCCGTGCCAGCTCCGTAGGGCTTCCGTCCTCCTGACACAGCAGCGTCACGGCATAGTGCTCCTGATCGGAGAAGTCCATGGCGTTGCGCCGCACCTTCTCCGCCTGGTACCGCTGGGAAAACCGCTCCGTCAGCCGCAGCAGCGCCAGCATGGCCGGCGCCGTGGCGCGGAGATCCTCCAGATGTGCCGCCTCCGGCACCTGATACGGCGCCGCCAGCTTTTTCAAGGCATCCTTGCACTTCTTCAGCACCGCCTGCGCCGCCGCCTTGGCCGCACCGTTCTCATCGCCCCGCACCGCGCCCATGCGCCGGAATTCCGGCGCGATGCGGCCCATGGCCTCCCAGCCCTTCTGCGCCGCCTGTTCATACTGCCGCAGCTGTGCCGCCGTCTCCAGAAAACGGTCCGCGTAGGCGTTGTACACCGCCTCGCAATCCTCCATGGCCTCCGCGGCCCGCTCCAGCTGCTCCGCCCAGAACAGGGCCTTGCGCACGGTATCCTCCATCACTGTCCGGCCGTACACGCTGTCGGCCAGCGTTTCCGGCGGCTGACGCCAGTCCTCCGCCGCCTGATGCAGCCACCGCACCGGATAGGGGTGGCTCTGGATCTTCTCGTGCAGCTCCAGCACCAGCTCCGCCAGCGCCCGGTCGTCCCGTCCCGCGCCCAGCGTCCCCGCCAGCAGCGCAAAGGCCTCGTCGCCGTTTTCGATGTCCTCATAGAATGATTCCAGCGTCCGCTCCAGCGCCCGCTCCTTCAGCAGCCTAGCCTCCGCCTCATCCAGTACCCGGAAGTCCGGCGTCAGGCTTCGTCCGTCCACCGGCTCCAAAAGGTGGATATGCTCCCGCAGCAGCGACGCACAGAAGGCGTCCACCGTCTTGATGTCCGCCTGGTACACCCGGAACAGCTGCCGCCGCAGGTGCCGGTCCTCCGGGGACGCCGCCACCCGGGCCGCCAGCTCCGCCGCCAGCCGCGCCCGCAGCTCTGCCGCCGCCGCGCGGGTATAGGTGATGATGAGGAAATCGTCTACGTCGCACCGCTCCACCGTCAGGTAGGAGAACACCCGCTCCACCAGCACCTTCGTCTTGCCGGAGCCGGCGGCGGCGGACACCAGCAGGCTGCCGCCCCGGTCAAAGACCGCCGCGTGCTGCTGCTCCGTCAGCTTCAGTTCAGCCATGCTGCTCCACCTCCCTGTCCACCACCTGCCAGAACTCCTCCGGCGTGGTCTTTTTCAGATAGTGCGGCTTGTCCCGGCTCTCGTCGAACCAGCACGCCGCCTGAAACGCGCACCAGGCGCAGGCGCTGTCCTGCGGTCCCCGGGTGCACGGGTCGGCGTCGATGTTGCCGTCTCCGATCTCCCGGGCCACCCGATGCAGCAGGCTGTCGATGTACCGCGCCATCCTGCCCATCTGCGCCGCGTTCACCAGTACGCTGGATGCCAGGCCTTGCACGGCGCCGTCCTTTGTCACGCCCACCGGCAGATAGCACGGCGACTCCAGCGCGCTGTGCTCCATGGCCGTCAGCACCTCCGGCTCGCCCAGCAGCATGCCGGTGCGCCGCAGCTCCCGCCGCAGCATATCCTCCAGCTTGTCCGGCGGAATGGCCCGGTCCGCCCGCAGGATGATGTCCCGCGCCGGCATGTACAGCACGCCCGCCGGCTCCACCGGCTTTCCGAAGAAGGCGCTCCCTTCTTTTTGGAGCGTGAACAGGTACAGCAGCATCTGGATACCCAGCCCATACCGCACGTCCGCCAGATCGAAGGCCTTTTTGCCGGTCTTGTAGTCCACCACCCGGATGTAGAGCTTTCCGTCCTTCAGCCAGCCGTCCACCCGGTCCACCTTACCGCCCACGGACAGCGTGGTGTCCCCCTCTGTTACAGTGACTGCCGGCAGCTTTCCGTCCTTCCCGCCGAAGCCCAGCTCAAATGCCATGGGCTGGAAATCCGACACCGCCATCTCGTCGGCGATGTTCTCCACGATGGCGCAGGCCGTCTCCCGCAGCCGGGAGAACAGATACCGGAACCGGGCGCTCTTTTCGGCGTAGCCGTCGATCTGCGTCCGGGCGTACTCGTCCACATAGTGATGCACCAGCCGCCGCAGCGCCGCCTTGTCCACCTGCCCGTAGCCACCCCGGTCCCGGACATCCCGGTTCACGTTCTCCAGCAGGTAGTGGATGAACGTGCCCACCTCCGGCGCCTCGAACCCGGCGCTGGTGCGCTCTCTGGCCCGCAGGCCGTACTCCATGAAATACCCGAAGTGGCAGCTTTTCAGCCGGTCGATGCGGGACGCGGACATGGCGATGCGCCGTCCGTACAGCGTCTCCACCGCCTGAGGCGACAGCCTGCCCCGCCCCATGGCCCGGGCCTGCTCCATCCGCGCCAGCAGCGGCGCCTCGCCGTTTTCCGCAAAGTATCGCCACAGCGGCCCGCCCGGCTCCTGTCCGGCCAGCGCCAGCGCCGTCGACGGCAGCTCCCGCCGGTAGCCGCCGTTCTCCCGCTCCACCGTGACCTGCGGGAACAGCCGGGCGATGCGCCCCACCGCGAAGGACGGCAGCAGCTGACCGCCCGCACCGTCCGTCACAGGCCACGTCACCGTCAGGGACGCCGTGGGCTGGGCCAGACACGCATAGATGTTCTGCAGCTCCGCGCTGAGGGGATCGAACGTGGCGTCGGACAGCAAAATGCCCCGCTGCTGCAGAAGCGCCCGCTCCTGGGCGTCCAGCAGACCGCCGCCCTGCTCCACCGTAGGCAGCACGTTGTCGTTGGCGCCCAGCAGGAAAAGATGCTTCACCGTGTGCCGGTCGTTCCGGGTGATGGGCGTCACCTTTACCTGGTCCAGCGTGGCGGGGATGGTGGCCACGGCGTACTGGCTCAGCACCAGCCGCAGCAGCCGGGCAAATTCCTGCCCGTCCACCTCCACGCCGCCCAGCAGCTCCACGAACTGATCCAGCACGCCGCAGAAGATGCTCCACAGCTGCCGGTACTCCTCCGCCAGCTGCACCTGCCCGTCTCCGTACAGCGCCTCCGTATGCCGCTCCAGCGTTTCCGGAACGCCCGCGGACTCCGCAAATCTGTAAAGTGCTTCTGCTTTATCCCGCACGGTTTCTCCAGCTTTCAGTCCCTCACTCAGATCCAGGAACAGCCTGCGTACCCGGCGGCGCACCGCATTGACCTGCGCCAGCCGCTGCCGCCGCGTCTCGTTCAGCTCCGCGCCGTAGCCGTCGGGACTGGCCGTCCAGTCTGTGTCCCGCAGCCACATGCCGCCCCGGATCTCCCACCGGATCACATAGTTTTCCAGTATGTCGCACTCCGCCGCCGTGATCCCGGCCATGCCGGTCTTGAGACAGCGGAACACGTCCTCGTATTCAAATCCGCCGGTAACGGCGTCTACCGCCGACAGCAGCATGGTCAGCACCGGTTTTTCCAGAATGTCGCTGCGGCGGCTGATGTAGGCCGGGATGCCGTCCCGGCGGAACACCGCCTCCAGCAGCGGGCCGTACACCTCCATGTTCCGGGCCGCCACGCCGATGTCCCGCCAGCGGCAGCCCTCCCGGGCCAGCCGCCGCACACAGGCGGACACATACTCCACCTCGGAGAACGCCGTCTCCGCCTGATACAGCCGGATGGGCGGCTCCTCCCCCTGCCACGGCGTCTCGCCGCCGAAGAAGCAGCGCTCCAGATGCGCCAGCGCGCCGCCGCTTTTTCTGGCAAGCGTTTTTACTTCACACTTGCTGTGTGCCTGCGCCGCCATGCGCTTCAGCCGCTCCCGCTGCCGCAGGGCGTTCTGGAACAGCTGTGGGTCGGACTCGTCCCCCAGCAGCGTCACCGTCAAGCTCTCCGCCTGCCGCAGCGCCGTGGCCAGGATGTCCTCCTCCACCCGGTTGAAGTAGGAAAAGCCGTCCACATACACGTCCTTGCCCGCCAGATAGTCCGATGCCGGCAGGGCGTCGCACAGCTTCTGCACCCGGGAGCGGGCATCGAACCCCTCGCCCCGCAGCCGGGCATCGTAGGCGCCGTAGATCAGCGCCGCCGACCGCAGCTTCTCCCCCGCCGCGCCGTCCATGTCCGCCACCTGCTCCATCAGCTGCTCCGGCGTCACCCGGTAGGCGTACAGCTCGTCGGCCAGCGCCACCAGCTGCCGCAGGAACGCCGGCCGCTGGGAGGGCCGGGCAAACACCGTCAGCCGCCCGCTCACCTCCTGCAATGCCCGGCGCATGGTCAGCAGCTTGCCGCCGTTGTCCAGCGTCACATCCGCCAGACCACCCACCTGCCCCAGCACCCGGGTGGCCAGGTTCCGGAAGCTCAGCACCTCCGCATCCCGGCTGGCGGTGGGGCCGCAGGCCCGGCACAGATCCAGCTCCGCCTCGTGGGAGGCGTGCTCCGGCACCAGCAGCACCTGCGGCCGCCGGCTCCGCCGCTTTTCCATGGTCTCCAGCACCAGCCGGCTCTTACCGGCCCCGGCCCGGCCCATCCAGATATGCAGTTCCATGCCGCATCCCCCGTTTCCCGCGCGTCGCTTTTGGCTGTATTATACCGTATCCACTGTCCAAAGAAAAGGACATTTCCCGCCCCCCGCGAAAAAAGGCGTGCCGCCGGCCGCTCCGCATCCTGTGCGGAGGCGTCCGATGACACGCCCTTTGATTCACTTTTTCCCGCGGAGCTGCTGCCGCAGCGCGTCCCGGTTCTCCTCCGTCACCGTGACCACCCGCACCCGCGGATGTGCCGCCACCCGGCGCAGGAACGCGCTGTCCGCCTGCTGCAAAACGCCGTACACCGGCTTTTCGCCGTCCAGCGCCGCCAGCACCGCCGCCTGGAACCCCTGTGCCGCCGCCTCCGACGGCCCCAGCTCGTCCATCACGATGATGTCGCAGTCCGCCGTATCCGCCAGCGCCGCCGGCCCCAGCAGCTCGAAGCGCTCAGGCCGCCGCTCCCCGCAGAAGCACACCAGATTCTCCGGTGACGGCTGTTCGTCCTCCGCCGCCCGCAGCAGGTGGATGGAGGGCCGGTCGAACACCCCGGTCACCCGCCGGGTAAAAAATCCGCCCAGCCGTTTCCCCTCCAGCAGGGCCCGCAGCAGCGTGGATTTGCCCACGCCCTTCCGTCCCGTCAGGAACAGGTGCTCAGTGCATGGGACAGCCATGATGCGCCTCCCCGCTGGCCTCCCGCCGGGTGGCCCGCACCAGGATCATTTCCCCGGTGATGGACACGGCAATCTCCTCCGGTGTTACAGCCTTGATGGCGGTGCCCACCGGCGTATGGACGAAGGCGATGGCCTCCTCGGCGATGCCCGCCTCCCGCAGCCGCTGGTTGACAAAGGCCGTCTTTTTCCGGGAGCCGATGACCCCCACATAGGCCGTCTCGCCCCGCAGCACCTGCACCTGCGCCTGAAAATCGTACTCGTGCCCGTTGGTCATGATGACCACATAATCCTCCGGCCCCACGGTCAGGTAGTCGCGGATGCGGGTGAAGTCGCCGCAGATGACCTGATCGGCCTGGGGGAACCGCTCCCGGGTGGCGAACTGGGGCCGGTCGTCGAACACCACGGGGCGGAAGCCCACGGTACACAGCAGCGGCACCAGCGCCCGGGCGATATGCCCCGCGCCGAAGATCAAGGCCCGCTCCCCAACGGGCAGCGGCATTGTAAAGCAGTTTTCCTTGTCAGCATCCTCGTCCGCCAGATAGGGCATCTCCCCGTCCAGCGGCTGCACCAGCCAGCCCTTTTCCCGGACGGATACCCGCCGCAGCACCTCTGCCGCCAGCGTGTCCCAGTCTGTCTCCTCCATGGGGATGCACCGGAAATACACGGTCACGTCGCCGCCGCAGACCATGCCGGTGCTCTGGGCGCTGCCGTCCCGCCGCAGGCGGAACTCCCGCGTTTTGCTGCGGACGCCGCAGGCCAGCAGCTCCTGGGCGAGGGCGATGGACTGCCCCTCCACGGCGCCGCCGCCGATGGTGCCCGCCAGCAGGCCCTCCCGGCCCACCAGCATCTGGCTGCCCCTGCCCCGGGGCGCGGAGCCGTCGTCCCAGATGATGGTGGCCAGCACCGCGTCAAGGCCCTTTTCCCGCTGGTACACCAGTGTCTGAAAGATGGTGTTCATGGACTTTCCTCCCGCCGCATGTACGGCTGTTCACGAACACCCAGCGGCTGCTGTCAGCCGCTGGGTGTCCTTTGTTTTCAATGGTTTCCGGTCACGCCGCCGCGTCCGCAGCGGGCAGGGAGTTGGCCACCAGCGCGTCATACTGCGCCTGGGTCAGCTCGCAGTGGTAGAACAACCGGAAGTAGCTGCTGACCTCGGTGTACAGGTCGTAGTCCGCCGCATCGGGATACAGCACGGTGGTCATCCACATCATGCCCAGCAGGCGCTGGACGCTGGGCGGGAAGCCCATCCAGTTGTAGGGGCCCATGGGGACCTCGTAATAGGCGCCGTTCTTGATGGCGGTGACGGTCTGCCAGTTCTCGTTGCTGCCCACGGAGGCGTAGATGCTGCCGGGGGCGAACAGGATCACATCCGGGTTCCAGTTGAGGATCTGCTCCATATCCACCTCGTTGCCGGTACCCTTGCTGGAGGGCTCCTCCACCACGGCGAGGTTGTTGGCCAGCAGGTCGATGGCCTCGGCGTGATAGGAGCCATTGGCGATGACATTCAGGCCCTCGTCCCCGGTGATATACAGAAGATTCACCTTCTCTACGCTGTTCGCGATCTCCACGGCGCGGTCATAGGCGTAGCGGCAGTAGTCCGCCAGCCCCTGCGCCTCGTTGGGCATGGCCAGCAGGTCGCCCAGCATGGCGTAGGTGTTGTCCATAGAGGCGAGGTAGGCGTCGATGTGGACGAAGGGGATGCCGGTCTGCTCCTGCAGGGCGTCCATGTCCTCCACGATGCTGCCCTTGGGCTCGCCCACGTCGATGACCACATCCGGCGCGGCGGCCAGCAGCGTCTCCGGATTCATCTCACCCTTGCCGCCGTAGAGCTGTCCCAACAGCGGCAGATCATAGTACTTCGTATCCAGAAACTGGGCGGCGCTCTCATCCCACGCATTGGCGATACCCACCAGCTTGTCGGGGGCCAGCGCAAAGACCACGATCTGGGCCAGCGGGCCGGAGATAGCGACCTTCTCCACGTTCGCAGGTACCGTGACCTCGCGGCCGCAGGAATCGGTAAACACGCGGGTGGTGTCCTCCGTCACGTCGGTGTTCTGGCTGTCGCCGCCGTCAGCCGCGGGCTTGGCGCCGCAGGCGAACAGGGAGACAGACATGACCAGCGCCAGCAGCAGCGCCATCCATTTCTTTCCATTCATTTTTGTTCTCCTCCTGATTTTTTATAACTATATTCCGGGTTTACTCCGGCTTTTCTTCCGGTTCTGCTCTGTTTTGCGGCATTTCCGGAATGTTCGACGCATCAAATACCAGTATTCCTGCCGGGCGGACACTGGGCAGCCGCCACGGGAAGACGGCGTCACCCGTTGCCTCCAATCTCTCCCGGAGAAGCTCCTCTGTGATGAGGGCGGCGTCGTCCTGCCGCCGGTACAGGGCAAAAAAACGCCGGGCGTCCTCCAGGCTGCGGAAGGGCTGGTCAAAGCGGAACGCCGTCCGCTTCAGCTCGTAGGAAATGCCCAGCTCCTCCAGTCGGCGGCAGGCGGCCTCCAGCCCATGGCTGCCGCCCAGCGGCTGCCGCGTCACCGTAAAGCGGTGGGCGGTCTGGTCGCGTTTGACGGCAATGACTCTGCCGCGGCACTGGGCCGCGGCAGCGGACAGGATCTCGTCCATGCTGCCAAAGAAACAGAACACCATGGCGTCGTAGGGCTTTTCCGGCCGGTGGGCAAACACATCCTCACAGCAGGGATACACGTTCTCGATATGCCGAAGCGCCAGCTCCCGCTCCAGTACCGCCAGCGCACGCTGCTCCCGCTCCACCGCCGTGACGGTGCGGACATAGGGCGACAGCGCCAGCGACAGATGCCCAAGACCGCAGCCTGCGTCGCAGACGGCGTCCTCCGGCGTCAGGTACGGCAGCAGCTCCGCCGCCAGACGGCGGTGAAAATCGGTTTTACCGGCTGCGTCCGCCATAAAGCGGATCCTGTCATCTGTCCAGCGGAACATCGTCCTCCCCTCCTTTCGGCACGATAGCGGGGCCGTGCGCCGTTTCCAGCAGCGCGGCATCCACACCGTAGAGACGGCGGAGCAATTCTGCCGTCAGAACGTCCTTTGCTGCACCGAAGGCTGCAACCCCGCCGCCGGACAGCGCCAGCACCCGGTCGGCAAAGCGCAGGGCGTGCTGGGGATCGTGGGTGGAGAGGATGACGGTATAGCCCCGGCGGGCCAGCGCCTTCACGCAGCGCAGCACCCGCAGCTGGTTGCCGTAGTCCAGTGAGGAGGTCGGCTCGTCCATCACCAGGATATCCGCCTGCTGGCACAGGGCGCGGGCGATAAGCACCAGCTGCTGCTCGCCGCCGGACAGCTCCGAAAAGCTGCGGCGTGCCAGCTGCGCCACGCCCATCCGCCCCAATGCGGCCATGGCCTGCTCCTCCTGGGCGGCGGAGGGGGAGCGGAACGGCGAGAGCTGACGGGTCAGCCCCATCAGCGCCGTATCCAGCACGGAGTAGCCGAAGGTGGGGCGGTGTATCTGAGGGATGTAGGCGATATGCGCCGCCAGCGCCCGCTGGTCCAGCGTCCGGGCATCCCGCCCGTCCAGCAGAATGGCGCCGCCGTAGTCCGGCAGGCCGCCGAGGATACAGCGAAACAGCGTGCTTTTTCCCGCACCGTTGGGGCCGAGGACGGACAGCAGCTCGCCCTGCCGTGCCGTAAAGGACACGTTTTGCAGGGCGGTATGGCCGCCGCGATAGGTGTAGGACAGGTCGTTGACGGTCAGGTTCACAGGCGATCATCCCCCTTTATCATCAGATAGACGAAGAAGGGCGCGCCCACAAAGGCCGTCAGGATGCCGATGGGGATCTCCACCGCCGTCAGACAGCGGGCGAAGTTGTCCACCAGCAGCAGGAACGCCGCGCCGAATACCATGGACATGGGCAGCAGATACCGGCAGTCGTTGCCCACGATGCGGCGGCTGAGGTGCGGGATCACCAGTCCCACCCAGCCGATCATGCCGGAGACGGAGACGCTGGCGGCAGTGAGCACCGTGGCGCTGAGGATCACCACCAGCCGGAGACGGTCGGTGTTGACGCCCATGGAGCGTGCCTCGTCCGCCGACAGGGTCAGCAGGTTCATGCGCCAGCGCAGGAGCAGCAGCGGCACCAGTCCCACCGCGATGCAGACGGCGGCAAAGCCCACGGTCTTCATGCGGGTGCCGGACAGGCTGCCCATGAGCCAGTAGGTGATCTGGGGCAGCTGGTTGGTGGGATCGGCCACCAGCTTTATGTAGGATGTGCCGGCAGAGAACAGGGAGCCCACCATGATACCGGCCAGCAGGATACTGACCACCCGGCTGCCCCGGGTGTGGCTGCCGATGAGATAGACCAGCACCACCGTCAGCAGGCTGGCCAGAAAGGCGAACACCGTGATCATCACACTGCCCTGCCCCGTCAGGATGGCCAGCGCCGCGCCGAAGCAGGCACCGGAGGAGGCGCCCAGGATATCCGGCGCCGCCATGGGGTTCTGGAACACCGTCTGGTAGCCGGCACCGGCGGCGGACAGCGCGCATCCCACCAGGCAGGCCAGCAGGATGCGGGGCATGCGGACGTTCCACACGGCGATGGCCATGTTGTCCGTCCACGTCTGGGGCAGCGTGAACACGCGGGAGAGCAGGATGCGCACCACCTCGCCCAGCGGTACGTCGTAGCGCCCCCAGACGAAGGACAGGAGGAACAGTGCCGCCAGTGCCAGCGCCATCAGGCACACACGGCGCAGTGGACGCTTCCGGTATGCTTCCATGCGGACCCCTCCCCTCCCGTAAAATACGTTCTCTATTTTACAGGATAACGGGGGCAAAATGCAAGGGACGCCGTGCGGCATTGTCGGATTCTTGTGCGGTATCGGTCATTTGCCCAGCCACTGGCGCAGGCGCTCCCACAGCTCCAGAGAGCGGAAACGCAGGACATAGCCTGTGCCGTCGCCGGTCATCAGGGACACGTCGTCCGCCGTCAGGCCGCTGCTGCGCGCCGTCTCCTCCAGCTCACAGGCGGCAGCGGTGCACAGGGGCGGATACACCACGCACCACCAGTTGCGGCCCTCCCCCGCCCCGATGACCACGCGCAGGGCCATATACTCCCCGGCAGGCAGGGCAAAGCCGTCGTATGTCTTAAGAGGAAACTCTGTTTCCTCCAGCGAGACGGCGACGGGGTAGGCGCTGCCCCGGGCCGTCAGCTCCGCCGCGGCGGCATCCCCGATGGCGGGCAGGGCATCCGTCAGCCGCTGACGGGCATCCGTCATGTCGGCGGACCGCTTCAGGATGTCCTCGGCGCGGCGGAGCACCGCGTCCCGGACATGGAGCTTCAGGGTCTGGTCGGCATCGCTGTCGGAATTGGCGATGACGTGGAGGCGGATCATCTTCTGCTGCAGATCGTCCTGCCGGTGGAGCGACCATGCGCCCCAGAGCAGCGCGGCGGTCAGAGCCAGCAGCAGGGCCAGCTCGAAGGTGTGGAATTTACGCATAAAAACACCGTCCTATGTAGGATTTTCCTGCATTTTGGACGGTGTTTTCAGATCTTATACAGGTCGTGCCACAAATGTCAGCGACCAATGCTCCCGCAGGGCGCCGGCGGCGGCGTGGGCGGTATCCTCCCGGTCGAACAGGCCGAACACGGCGCTGCCGCTGCCGCTGAGCATGGCAGCCAGCGCGCCGTGGACACGGAGGGCATTCTCGATGGCCCGCACGGCGCTGTCCGGCGGCACGGCCCGCTCAAAGCTGTTGTACAGCGCGGCGGCCACGGCGCGGATATCGCCGCTCTCCAGCGCGGCGGTCATGCCGTCCGGACGGGCCGGCTCCGGCGGCAGCTCATCCAGGCGGCGGTACATGGCGGGGGTGGAGAAGCCCTCCGGCGGCTTGACGATGACGAACCAGCCGGCGGTCAGGGGCGGCAGCGGCGCAATGCGCTCCCCCCTGCCGGTGCAGTGCATCGTGCCGCCGCGGATGAAAAACGGCACGTCGCTGCCCAGCCGGGCGGCCATGCACTCCAGCTTTTCGTCCGACAGGGCGGGTGCGTACAGGGTACGCAGCGCCAGCAGCGCAGATGCGGCGTTGCTGCTGCCGCCGCCCAGCCCTGCCTGAGACGGGATGCGCTTTTCCAGCCGGAAGTGCAGATCCGGTACGGGCAGGCCCGCCTCCGCAAAGAACAGACGGGCGGCGCGGAGCACCAGATTGCTGTCGTCCGCCGGCACGGCGGGGTCGGCGCAGGTCAGGGTCAGGCCGCGGCCCTCCCCGGTGAGGGTAAGCTTGTCGCAGAGGTCCACCGTCTGCATAACGGTGGACACATCGTGATAGCCGTCGCCGCGGCGGGCGCTCACGAGCAGGGTGAGGTTCACCTTGGCGGGGGCTTGCAGAGTCAGCTTCATAGGGTCCCTCCTGACAAAAAAGCGCCCGGCGGGCGCTTTTTTGTGCTCTCGTTACTTGACGATCTTACGGGCCTCGATGTAGTAGCGCTTGTCCTGGGCGTGGCCCATGGAGAAGGTCTTGCGGGGCAGCACGCCGTCGGCCATGACGGTCTTGAACAGCTGCTCCTTGCCCATGGCGGGCAGCAGGAAGCCCATGTTGCCGGGCTTGCCGCCCAGTTCGCGGGTGACATCGTCGCCGTGGATATAGTCCACCTCGCCGCCGTTGTCCTTCAGGTACTGGTCAATGACGCCCTGCAGGGTGCCCACAGCCAGCTGCACCTTGGGGTCCGGGACAGTGATGAAATGGCTCTCGCCGTTCCAGACGAACTCGATGGTGTGGCCGTCGCCCTTGCCCTCGTAGGCGTTGGGATAGGCAGCACGGAAGGCGTCCATGAACTTCTGGTGGTCCACGCCGAACAGCACGCGGTGGATAGGCTCGAACTGCAGCGCGTCGTCGTGGTTGTTCACCACCTCCACCAGCGCAAAGCGGGCGGGCAGGGCCAGATACTCCTCGGGGGTCTTACCCTTCTTCTGCTCCTCGTAGCAGGCCTTGGCGGTGGCCAGAGAGTGGTTGCCGTCGCCCACGGCGAACAGCAGGGGCGCCACGCCGGACACGCCGTACTTCTTCTGCATGGCCTCGTCGGTGGTCAGACCCTCCAGAGAGGCGGCCACGGCGTCGATCTGCTTGTCAGACAGCTTGTAGCCGGTGATGTGGCCGCCGTTCTGCATCAGGTCGAAGTCGTAGAGCTTCTCCATGCCGGAGGCGGCAGCGGTCAGCGGCTCGATAACGGTCTTGTCGGGGTCGTCGATGAGCAGCATGACGTGGGGCAGCTCGATGGGTGCGTTGCGGCGGACACGGGCGCGGGGCGGGATGCGGTCCAGCACGGTGCCCTCGGTGGCGCGGATCAGGGCGCCGGAGCCGGGGGTGAAGTCGTAGGCGTCCAGATCCACCATGCCGATAAGGCCGTGGCGGATGCGGCCATCGGACTGCTGGCGCTCGATGTAGATCAGGGAGTCGGTCAGCGTTTCAAACACGCCGTCGGCCATGTACTTGCGCATGGCGGCGTTGATATCGTCAATATACTCGTCCACGTTGGGGGCCTTCAGATTGGCCTCGGGCAGAATGAGACGCAGCGTGGAGGGGGCGTCGCCCACCTTCTCCTCCACCGCCTGCCAGTACTCCGGCTCGGAGGTGAACTGGTCGCAGGCCACCACGGCCCACTTGGTCATGTCCTGTCCCTTGGGCAGCAGAATGTCGGCGGGATAAAAGCCCAGCTTTTCAAATTTCTTGTTCATGGTGTTCCTCCTGTTTTTGATCAAAAGGTGCGTGGTCTTGTTCCTACTGGTCATAGTACCAAAATTCCCCGGCGTTTGCAATCGGTTTTCAAATTTTTTCAGGGCCGCTGACAAAATTTTTGTGCATAACCGGCGGACAGGCGGAAAGACTACGGGAGAAAGCAGTCTTGACACAAGGAGGGACTTTCATGAAGATCGTAGACCGCATCGCGCTGATACTCGTCATCATCGGTGCGCTGAACTGGGGCAGCGTGGGGCTTTTCAGCTTTGACTGCGTGGCATTCCTGTTCGGCGGGCAGACCGGCGCCGTCAGCCGCATCATCTATACGCTGGTGGGCATTGCCGGACTGTGGTGCATCACCCTGCTGTTCCGCGAGGACGGGACGGAGAACACATAAGCATCCGCAGAAAAGACCGCCGAAAGGCGGTCTTTTTCTATGTGCGCTCATGTCCGCAGCAGCGTTGACAGGGCGGAGTACAGCAGGGCCGCGACAGGCGCGGCGACGAGGATGACATACAGCAGTACCGTCCGGCCTGCGGCACGGTGCAGGCACTCCTCGTAGGACATATCGTCCCACTTCTCCGGGGACAGGATGCCGCGGAACAGCAGGCGGTCCACGGCGAAGCAGGTGGCCGCCACCAGCACCGCACCAGCCGCCAGCTTCTGCCAGAACAGCAGACCGGTGTTCTTCAGCACCGCCAGAAACGGCAGTGACAGCAGGAAACCCAGATTCATGGCGGCAGTGGACGTCTGCCCTTTCCGGTGCAGCTTTGCGTTTTCGGCCAGCTCCGGCAGACGGGGCGGCGGCACGGCGTCCGGGCGTGTGCTGCGCATGACACACAGGCCGCCCCAATCGCAGACCTCCTCCCAGCCGTTGTCACGGCGGAGCTGGCAGAGCAGCTGGACGTACTTATAGGGGCCGATCTCTCCCACCAGCTTGGCAAAGCGCGGGTCCTCCGGCAGGGTCAGGCTGCCGGGCATGGGACGGTCCAGTGCCGGGGGCGCCGTGAGGCTGCCCTCCTCCAGGCGGCGGAACAGCTCATCCAACTCCTGCGGGGCGGCACCCTGCGGGAACAGGGCGTAGTCCTGCCCGCCGGACGCGGCGGGGACGAACACCGCCTTTACGCCCTTGATGGTCTGCAGCTCCCAGCCCCTACGGGACATGTCCCGCAGCCAGCGGAGAAAATACGCCGTCTGCCACGGCGCGAACGGGATCACTCTGCGCATCGCGTCACCCTTTTTCCGGTCACAGCATAGCAGAAGCAGGGAAAAATGTCCATCAACTTCAGGTTGCGCGGCAAAAAACGCGGGAAAATTCGCGCAACTTCAGGTTGCACAGGGCGGTTTGACGGAAAAACGACCGGGTGCGATGCATGAGGGTTGCTTTTGGACGGGGCGTGTGGTAGGATATAGAAAAAATCGGAGGGAGTTGAGAGGATGAACCTGTTTTCCTGCTGAACCACGGCACGATACGGTATCGGGCGGCGATGACCGCCCTGTTCGTTGTGCCTTTCGCGGGAAATCGGTGAAGCTCTCGGCTCCGTACATGGTCATGCCCTGCCCTCCGGCGGGGGACGTGTGCGCTTTTTGGCTGCGGAGTTGGTTTCCCGCAGCCATTTTTTCGTACAGGAGGCATGACTATGTCCATTATCCAAGTCAAAAATCTTACGTTCTGCTATGAGGGCAGCTATGACAACATCTTTGAAAACGTCAGCTTTCAGATCGACACAGACTGGCGGCTGGGGCTGACGGGCCGCAACGGACGCGGCAAGACCACGCTGCTGCGGCTTCTGCAGGGGAAGTATCCCTATCAGGGGACGATACAGGCCAGCGTGGGCTTCGACTACTTCCCCTATGACGTGCCGGACCCGGAGCTGTGCCCCATGGAGCTGCTGGCACACATCTGCCCGGACGTGCCGCAGTGGCGGTTCCTGCGGGAGCTGGCACCGCTGGAGGTATCCGAGGACGCGCTGTATCGGCCGTTTTCCACGCTGTCCGGCGGCGAGCAGTCCAAGCTCCTGCTGGCGATGCTCTTTTCACGGGAAAACCGTTTCCTGCTCATCGACGAGCCTACCAATCACCTGGACCGCACAGGCCGGGAACTGGTGAGCCGCTATCTCAGCGGCAAGAAGGGGTTCCTGCTGGTGTCCCACGACCGGGCGTTTCTGGACGGCTGCGTGGACCACATCCTGTCCATCAACCGGAACAGCATCGACATCCAGCGGGGCAATTTCTCCTCGTGGTACAAGAACAAGCAGCGGCAGGACGCCTTCGAGCTGGCGCAGAACCAGCAGCTGAAAAAGGAGATCGGGCGGCTGCAGGAGGCGGCGCGTCAGTCCAGTGCCTGGGCCGATAAGGTGGAGGGCTCCAAGATCGGGAAAAACTCCGCCAAGGTCAAGGGCATCGCCGACGCCATGGGCGGACGCGCCTACATCGGGGAGCAGTCCCGGCGGATGCAGCAGCGGCGGAAGAATCTGGAGCGGCGGCAGCAGACCGCCATCGCGGAGAAGTCCGCGCTGCTGAAAAACATCGAGAACAACGAGGTGCTGAAGCTGCGCCCGCTGACACACTACGCCCGGCGGCTGGTGACGCTGCGGGACGTGGCTATCGACTACGGCGGCGGGCCGGTGTGCGGCGGCGTGTCCTTCTCCGTGGAGCAGGGCGACCGCGCGGCGCTGTGCGGCCCCAACGGCTGCGGCAAGTCCAGCATCCTGAAGCTGCTGTGCGGGCAGGACATTCCCTATACCGGGACGCTGGAGACAGCCAGCGGTCTGACCGTCTCCTATGTGCCGCAGGATGCCTCCGGTCTGCGGGGCGGGCTGCGGGACTACGCCGCGGGGTACGGCATCGACGAGATCCTGTTCATGACCATCCTGCGCAAGCTGGGCTTTGCGCGGGTGCAGTTTGAAAAGGACATGGGCGACTACTCCGCCGGGCAGAAGAAAAAGGTGCTGCTGGCCCGGAGCCTGTGTCAGTCCGCGCATCTGTACGTCTGGGATGAGCCGCTGAACTACATCGACGTTCTCTCCCGCATCCAGATCGAAGAACTGCTGCTGACGTTCCGGCCCACGCTGCTGTTTGTGGAGCATGACCGGGTGTTCTGCCAGAAGATCGCCACGAAAACCGTGGAACTGTAAAAGTATAACAGCAGGGCCGTTCCCTTCGGAACGGCCCTGCCAACCTTATCAAAACAGTGTTTTCTCCGCGAAGCCCTGCCAGCCGGCGGCAAATTCCTCCGCCAGACGGGCGGGGCCGCCCTCCTGCCAGCAGCGGGCCAGATAGTGCAGGCCGCACATGCAGGCGTACTTATCGTAATAGCTGCCAAAGACGGCGCTGTGCAGCTGCTCCTGCTGCTGTGCGGGCCGCGTCTCCTGTCGGGCAGACCGCATCGCCGCGGCGCTCCGCGTCCAAACGGCCCGCAGGTCGGGTGCGTCCCAATCCACCCGATCGGCTTCAAGACCGTTGTAGGAAACGAAGTGGGCAAAGCCCTCGTCGAAGGTAAAGGCATCCAGCCGGGACAGATAGTCTCCTGTTTCCTGCGCCGCATCCAGCTCCGGCCGGTGACGGTGGATGCAGACGTGGCACAGCTCGTGGGTCAGCAGGTTATGGGCCACGCTCTCCACCGGTACGGCGCCCAGATACTCGGCCCACAGGCCCATATCCAGAACGGCGGTATCTACCCCTGCGGGGCTTTTCAGCACCACCGCGTCGTTGGGCGGCGGATAGCCCACGATCAGCGCCGTCTCCGCACCGCGCAGGATATCCTGCCAGTCCGGAAACAGCGCGTCCCAGATCAGGCGGTTGCTGGGAACGAATGTCTCCACAGTCCGCAGCACCTGTTCATAGACCTGCCTGACCGCCGCCTTTTGCGCGTCAGAGCCGTCCGGCTCCTGAAAGCAGTAGCCGGGCTGTGTGAAAAACCACTCCTGCATGTGCGTGGCAAGGCTCCGCCCCGCCAGATAGTCCGTTACAATGTCGGTGTAGAGCTTCACGGCGATACCTCCTTATTTCCCGGAGAGGCGCTTGACGAGGGACTCGTCCGGGTCGGCCAGCAGGGTCTGACAGGTGGTGTAGACCACCATGCCGGGACGGGCGCCGGCGGGCTTCTTCACGAACTTCACCGGGGTATAATCCACAGGCACCTTGGTGCCATCCTGCGCCTGGGAGAAATACGCCGCCAGCGACGCGGCCTCCAGCAGGCTCTGTGCGTCCGGCTCCTCGCCGCCGGTGCAGAGGATGACGTGGCTGCCGTGGATCTTCTGGGTGTGGAGCCAGATGTCCCGCTTGTCCGCGTCTCTGGTGGTCAGGCGGTCGTTCTGGCGGTTATTGCGGCCCACCAGCACCCGCAGGCCCGCGGAGGTGCGGAACTCCCGTGGCCGGGAGGCCCGCTGGAAGCCGGGCTGCTTTTTGCCCCGCTGGCGGATATATCCGCCGTCCGTCAGCTCGGTGCGGATGTCGTTGAAATCCTGCTCCGACTCGGCCTGGGAGAGCTCCTGGAGGACGCTCTCCAGATACTGCAGCTCCTCCCGGCCCTTTTGCAGCTGGGCGGTCAGGTACTTTTCCGCCGTTTTGGCCTTGCTGTACTGCTTGAAGTAGCGAGCGGCGTTCTCCTGCGGCGACAGGCGGACATCCAGCGGGATGTCCATGTCGGCGCAGTTCTCATCGTAGTAGTTCTGGGCGGTGAGGCGGCTCTGCCCCCGCTCCATGCGGTAGAGATTGGCGGTGATCAGCTCGCCGCAGATCCGCAGGTGATCTCTGTCCAGACAGGCGGCCAGTTCCTTCTCCTGCGCCGCCAGCTTGCGGCGCACACGGTCGCGGGCGGTGGTGGCAGTCTTCAGCAGATCCCGTCCCTTCTGCTTCACCCGCTCCGCCTGCTCCCGCTTGTCGTAGAAGTCGTCCAGCAGGTGGGAAAAGCTGTCATAGATCTCCGTCTCGGCGTAGGTGCCATACTGAGTAACCGGGCCGTAGGTAAAGTCCGTCAGCGACCCGTTCCGTTTGATAAGCGTCGGTGTAAAGGTGTTTTCGTTCACAGACTGCTGCCACCGGGAGAACACATCCCACAGGGCTCTCCCCTGCGATACGGGGGCGTCGGTGCTGCCGCAGGCGCGGACTGTCAGCTCCCGCGCCACCAGCGGGGATATGGCGGTGAAGGTGTCCAGCAGCCAGCCGTCCAGCGGCGCGTCCGGTGCGGCGCGCCCCAGCAGGGCGGCAAATTCCTCCTCCGTCACGGACAAAGGCGAGCGCTTATCCTGCCGGGTTGGCAGGCGGTAAAAAAGCCCCGGCAGCACCTGCCGGTCCTGCTCCGCCTCCAGATCCACGCGGCGCAGACAGTCGATGATGCGGCCGTCCCTGTCGCAGAGGATGAGATTGGCGCGGCGGGGCATCCCCTCCCACACCAGCGTAAAGCGGCTGCGCTCCCCCATCTCGTCGGAGGCCAGCACGGTCAGCGTCACCACGCGCTCCAGCGGCTCCTGCCGGACGGACTCGATGATGCCGCCGGACAGGTGCTTGCGCAGAAGCATACAGAACATCGGCGGCTGGGACGGGTTATCCCGCAGCTGCTCCGTCAGGTGGATGCGGGGCTGGTTGGCCCCGGCGTTGAGGAACAAACGGCGGCTGCCCCGCAGCAGGAGGATGATCTGATCCCGTGCGGGCTGCTGTATTTTTTCAATGCGGCTGCCGGTGAGCTGGGGGGCAAGCTCCCCCACCACGCCTTGCAGGCAGATGGCGTCCAAGGGCATATCAGTTCTCCTCCATCATCACGTCGAACAGGGCGCTGACACGGGCGGTGTCGCCCCGCAGGTACAGCCAGCCCAGCAGGCACTCCAGCGCTGTGGCCTGGTGGTACTGGGCGGTGGTGGCGTTTTTGGGGATGGCGTGGACGGCGGCGTTGCGGCCCCGCTTGAACACCGTCTCCTCCTCCGCCGTCAGCAGCGGCAATATGCGCTGGGCCCGGCGGGCCTGCTCCGGGGCGCAGACCAGCGCGATGGCGGCGCGATGCAGATCCTTGCCGGTGGCCTTGCCGTGGGCGCAGAGCCATGTGCGCACCAGCAGCTCGTACACGGCGTCGCCCACATGGGCAAGGCCGATGGAGCTGACGGCGCGGAGCTGGTCATCGGAAAGGGCTATATGAAAGTGATCCATGTGGGATTTTCTCCTTTTGTGCGTATTTACCTGCAACAGTATGCCACTTTCTGGCGCGTTTGGCAAGAAGAAGTATCGACAAGGCCGGGGCGGGTATGGTAGAATGACGGCAGATTCTGAAAAGGACAGGAGGTCATGTCATGCCCAACACGGGAGAACGCCGGTTCAAAAAGGGGCAGATCATCTGCCGCCCCGGCGAGATGGAGATGAATATGTACAACATCCTCTACGGCAGCGTGGGGGTGTACACCGACTACGGCAAGCCTGAGCAGGTGGAGGTGGTGAAGCTGCGGGAGGGCGACTTCTTCAACGTCATCAGCTTTCTGGAGTCCCGGCCCCGGAACACCACCGTGGTGGCGCTGGAGCCGCTGGTGGTCAGCGAGATCTCCTTCGACAACTTCGGGAAATACTTCCGGGACCGGCCCGCCAAGGTCATGAGCCTTTTGCAGCACATGAGTGCCCGCATCCGCCAGCTGCAGAAGGCCTATGTGGAGACGTGCCACGCGCTGGAGGCCTACGGCGACAAGGAGCGCCTGCAGGCAGAGCACGGCGAGTGGTACGCCCAGCACAGCAAGATGGTACACTATATCAACGCCATGTTCCCCTATCTGATGGGAAAGCCGGAGGACGGCGGAGAGCACGACGGCAGATAACAGATAAAAAATCACCCGGCCGCGCGGCCGGGTGATTTTTTTATCCGCTTACAGCGCTTCGTACAGTGCCTTGCAGGCGCGGTACATCTCGTAGCAGTCCAGCTTGGCCACCACCTCGAAGGGGGCGTGCATGCTCAGCACCGGCACGCCGGCATCCAGCGTGGCGATGTTGCGGTTGGCCATGTACTGGGCCACGGTGCCGCCGCCGCCGGCGTCGATCTTGCCCATCTCGCAGATCTGCCAGCGGACACCGGCCTTATCCAGCACGCCGCGGACATAGCCCACCGTCTCGGCATTGGCGTCGGAGGAGCCGGATTTGCCCCGGGCACCGGTGTACTTGCACAGGCCCACGCCGTGATTGACGAAGGCGGCGTTGCGCTTTTCGTACACGTCGGCAAAGTTGGGGTCATAGGCGGCGGTCACGTCGGCGGACAGGCAGAAGGCGTTCTCATAGCAGACGCGCAGCGCAGCGCCCTGGCTCTCGCACAGGTCGTGCATGAAGGTGTCAAAGGCAGCGGACTGCATGCCGGTGACGCCCATGGAGCCGATCTCCTCCTTGTCGGCCAGCACGCACACGGCGGTCTTTTCCGGTGTGCCGATGTCCAGCAGGGCCTGCAGAGCGGCGAAGCCGCAGACCCGGTCGTCATGGCCGTAGGCGCCGATGAGGCTGCCGTCCAGGCCGATGTCGGTGGCATCCACGGCGGGCACCGTCTCCAGCTCGGCGGAGGCGAAATCGGCCTCGGTGATGCCGTACTTGTCGTACAGGCGCTTGAGCACCTGCAGCTTCACGCGGTCGCTGTCGTCGTCATCGCCCAGAGGACGGCTGCCCAGCAGGATGTTCAGCGTCTCGCCGGCGATGGCCTCGTTGAGGGGCTTTTTGCCCTGCTCCGCGCCCAGGTGGGGCAGCAGGTCGGTGATGACCAGCTTGGGCTCGCTGCCCTCGCCGATGCAGACATCCACCACGCTGCCGTCGGTGAGCACCACGGTGCCCCGCAGCTGCAGGGGGATGGTGACCCACTGGTACTTGCGGACGCCGCCGTAGTAATGGGTCTTGAAGTAGGCCAGCTCACTGTCCTCGTACAGAGGGCTGGGCTTCAGGTCCAGACGGGGGGAATCAATATGGGCGGCGGTGATCTGCGCGCCCTCCGCCAGGCTGCGGCGGCCGATGACGGCCAGCATCAGGCCCTTGCCCCGGTTGCAGGTATAGACCTTGTCGCCGGCGGACAGGGGCATGCCGCGCTTATACGCCACGAAGCCATGCTTCTCCGCCAGGGCGATGGCGGCGCGGGCGCTGAGACGCTCCGTCTTGCCGGCATCCAGAAATGCCTTGTAGACGGTGCAGTAAGCCTCCATCTTCTCCAGCTCCGCTGCGCCCAGCACATCGTAGCCGTTGCGGTCGTCCTTCAGGAGCTGCTTTTTCAGGGCTTTCAGTTCCTCACTCATGGTCAGTTTCCTCCTCAAAAATATGTTGTAATCTCTGATAGGCCAGTTCTTCAAACGCCTGCGGCGAGGCGGCATCGTTCATCAGCACGTCCGTGCAGTGGGCGCGATAGAAGTCGTCGGGCTTCTGTGCCTGCACCCGCAGGCGGGCGTATTCCTCCGGGATGCCGTCCCGGGCCATGATGCGGCGCACCCGTGTCTCCGCCGGAGCCAGCACAGCTACCGTGCGGCGGCAGAGACGGGAGAGGCCGCTCTCCACCAGATTGATGGCGTCGATGCCCACGATGGGGGCGTCGCTGTCGTTGACGCGGCGCAGCAGTTCACGGGGCAGACGGTCGAATATGATGGCGTTCAGCCTTTCCAGCGCGGCGGGGTCGCCGAACACGGCGGTGCCCAGCTTCTGACGGTCCAGTGTGCCGTCCGGCGCGAACACCGGGCCGAAAGCGCCGGTGATGGCGGCGCGCAGCGGCTCATCTGTGTGCAAAAGCTCATGGTACACGGCGTCGCAGTCCAGCACCAGCCCGCCCAGACGCTCCAGCGCCCGGAGGGCGCTGGTCTTGCCGGCGCCGGTGGGCCCGGTAAAGCCGATGACCAGCGGCGATACGTCCACTACATGGAAGCCTGCCGCCTTTTTCAGGCGGTTGGACACCGCCAGGCCAAGGCCGGATTCGTCCGGACACTGGGCATAGATCTCCGGCACGTCCGTATCATCGAAGGTGCGCAGGGCGTCAAAGACATGGCGCGCCTGGGCCGGCTTATCATCCGCAGGCCCGAGGCGGTGGACGATGTGGCCGGCGAACAGCGGGGCGTACTCGTCAAAGCAGATGACGCCCGCCCTGTCCGGCAGGTGCTGCTGTATGTAGGCGGCGCTGCGGCGGGCGGGGCCGGTGACCACCGTGACGGCGGCCTTCGGCGCGTAGTGGCGGTATTTCATGCCGGGGGCGCGGGGACGCTCCCCCTCCCCCATTTTGCGGCGCACGGCATCGTCCACGGCTACCTCGCCCAGCACCTGCTCCAGCGCCTCCAGCGGCAGGCCGCCGGGGCGCAGCAGACGGGGCGGCTGCACCGTCAGGTCGATGATGGTGCTCTCCACCCCCACGGCGCAGGGGCCGCCGTCCACGATGCCGTCGATCTTGCCCAGCATGTCGTCCATCATGTGACGGGCGGTGGTGGGGCTGGGACGGCCGGAGGTGTTGCCGCTGGGCGCGGCCACCGGCACGCCGGCGGCTTCGATGATGGCCAGCGTCACGGGGTGGTCGGGGCAGCGGACGCCCACCGTCTCCAGTCCGCCGGTGGTGCGCAGGGGCACGATGTCCCGTCGGGGCAGGATCATGGTCAAGGGGCCGGGCCAGAACCTCTCCGCCAGCCGGTACGCGGCAGGCGGCACGTCCCGGCAGTACCGCGTCAGCCAGTCCGCCGAGGGGACATGGATGATAAGCGGGTTATCCTGCGGGCGTCCCTTGGCCTCGAAGATGCGGCGCACCGCGTCCTCGTTCAGGGCGTCGGCGCCCAGGCCGTACACCGTCTCCGTGGGGATGCCCAGCAGGCCGCCCCGGCGGAGGATGGCCGCCGCGTCCGCAATGGCGTTTTTGTCCTGTTCCGGATGAAATATCCTGGTCTCCAAGGGTTCTCCTCTTTTCGCAGTTTACTTACAGGCCAAGCTCCTCGCCCACCAGCACCACCTTGATGCGGCCCGGCGTTTTGCAGAAGCGGGTGATGACCATATGGGCACAGATGCAGCAGTCGGGGCTGGTGCAGTCGGCGCACTGGCCGTTGACGGAGCAGGGAGTCCTGATATCGAAGCGCTGGGCGTTGGCGGGCGCGGCGATGTGGCGGGCGCGGGAAATGGCGCTGTCCAGATCGGCGGTGACCTTGTTCATGCCGGCCACCACGATGATCTGCTTCGGGCCAAAGCACAGGGCGGCCACGCGGTTGCCCGTGCCGTCGATATTCACCATCTGACCGTCCTCGGAGATGGCATTGCTGCTCATGAGAAACGTGTCGCAGGTCAGGGTCTGGTGCAGCATGGCCATGCGCTCCTCCTCCGTATGGGCGGTGTCGCGGTCGATCACCGGCTGGCCGCGATGGCGCAGGCGGTCCTTGATGCCCAGCTCATCCACGGTGGCCGCGCCGCCCCAGCTCACCACATCGCCGGCAGGGATCAGCTCCAGCACCTTTTCCACGGCCTCGGCGGCGGTGGAACAGTAGTAGCCCTCCAGATTCCGCTTTCTCAGAGCGGCGGCTACACGCGGGCCGGACTTGTCGTACATCTTCTTCTTGGCTTCCAGCATGGTTCATTCCTCCTTACTTTCTTGCAGTCGCTGCGCCTGATCGCTGAGGATCAGGGCGTCGATCATATCATCAAGGCCGCCGTTCATGACGGCGGCAATGTTGAAGTTTTTGGCGTCCCCGGTGAGCCGGTGGTCCGTGACCCGGTTCTGGGGAAAGTTATAGGTGCGGATCTTGCCGCTGCGGTCGCCGGTACCCACCTGGCTTTTCCGGGTGGCGGCAATGGCGGCGTTCTGCTTCTCCCGCTCCGCCTCGTACAGCTTGGCGCGCAGGATCTTCATGGCGCGATCCTTGTTCTTGTACTGGCTACGCTCATCCTGACACTCCACCACCGTGCCGGTGGGCAGGTGGGTGATGCGGATGGCGGACTCCGTCTTGTTGACGTGCTGCCCGCCGGCGCCGGAGGAGCGGAACGTGTCGATCTGCAGGTCCTTGGGGTCGATGGTGAACTCCACCTCCTCCGCCTCGGGCATGACGGCCACGGTGGCGGCGGAGGTCTGGATGCGGCCGGAGGATTCCGTCTCCGGCACGCGCTGGACGCGGTGGGTGCCGGCCTCGAATTTCAGGCGCGACCAGACGCCGGTGCCCTCTACCTCGGCGCTGACCTCCTTGACGCCGCCCAGCTCCGTGTCGTTCTCGCTGACGACGGTGAGCGTCCAGCCCCGGCGCTCGGCGTACATGGTGTACATCCGCAGCAGGTCGGCGGCGAACAACGCGCCCTCCTCCCCGCCGATGCCGGCACGTATCTCCAGAATGACGTTTTTCTCATCGTTGGGGTCCCTGGGCAGCAGCAGGCGCTTCAGCTCCTCCGTCAGGCGCTCCATATCCGCCCGGGCGGCGGCCAGTTCGTCCTGTGCCAGCTCCCGCAGCTCCGGGTCGGCCAGCATGGCGGCGGCATCCTCCGCCGTCTGCGCCGCACGGGCATAGGCGCGGTAACAGGTCACAAGGGGCGTCAGCTCCTTCTGCTCACGGCTGAGGGCGGTGAGCCTGTCCCGGTCGGCATATACCGCAGGGTCGGACAGCTGGCGCTCCACCTCCGTCAGGCGGCGCTCCACGGCTTTCAGCTTTTCCAGCATGGCCCGCCCTCAGTGCTGCTCCAGCCAGCGCTGGACGTTCTGGATAAAGTCGTTGCGCCAGAACTCGTAGCCCTCGCTGTCAGGCCGCAGGGACACGGCGAACAGCCGCTTTTCCGCCGTGTAGAGGTCCATCTGGTCGTAGACCTCCTCGCTGCGCTGGGTGGTGCTGCGGGTGACGACATAGGCCACGCGGTGCAGCTCCAGCCCCCGGCGCTTCAGCAGGGAGCGGACAGGGCTGGCCATGCGGCCCGCCCACACGGGGCTGCCCACGATCACCAGCTTGTACTCCTCCAGCGGTTTGGCCGTCTCAAAGGGGCGCAGGGGCTTGGTGGACGTTTTCATGGCGTCCATGCCGCTGCGCAGATAGCCCTTCCAGCCGCTGCGGTCCCGCTCGTCGCTGATGGCAACGATCTCCGCGTCCAGCGCCTCGGCGATCTCCTTGACGGCGCGGCGGGTGCTGCCGGTACGGGAATAGTAAATACACAAAATATCGCTCATATCAGTTCTCCTGTTCCTCTGCTTGCAGGCTCAGCTCCTCCCAGCGGGTCATCTCCTGCCCCAGACGGGCCTCCAGCTCCTGATGCTGCAGATACAGCTCTCCCAGCTTCTCCGCGTCGCAGGCGGCGGCCTCCATGTCCCGGTCCAGCGCGGACAGCGCGGCCTCCAGCTTGGAAATGGCCGTCTCGCAGATGGTCAGCTGCTTGCGGGCCGCCTGCTGGGTACGGCTGCCCCTCCCGGAGGGGGCGGACTTCTTCGGCTGGGCCGGGGCAGCGGCGGGCTGGGCGGCGCGGCGCGCCTCCTCCCGCACCTGCCGGTACTGCATGAAGCCCATAGGGTAGTCGGTGACGGCGTGATCCTCCAGCTCCCAGACGCGGGTGGCAAAGCGGTTGATGAAATAACGGTCATGGCTGACGAACAGCAGCGTGCCGTCGAACTCCTCCACCGCCTGCTCCAGCCACTCCCGGGAGTCGATATCCAGGTGGTTGGTAGGCTCGTCCAGAATAAGGAGGTTGATGCTCTCGTCCATCAGCATGCACAGCCGCAGGCGGCTGAGCTCGCCGCCAGACAGCACGGAGACAGACTTGAACACGTCCTCGCCGGTGAACTGGTAGGCCGCCAGCCGGTTGCGGGCCGACTGGGGCGTGATGTCCAGTTCGTAGAGCATGGTGTCCAGTATGCTGCGCTCCGGGTGGGCGAAGTGGATGACCTGCGGCAGGTACGCCGCCTTGACGGACGGTCCCAGCCGGATCATGCCGGCATCCGGGCAGTCAAGACCCATCAACATGTTCAACAGCGTGGTCTTGCCGGTGCCGTTTTCGCCCAGCAGGGCGATGCGCTCTCCCCCCTCCACCCGGAGGTACACGTCCTCAAAGAGCTTCCGCTCTCCGAAGGCTTTGGAGACGCCCCTGATCTGCAGCACCTCGTCGCCCTTGAACTCCCGGCTCTGGAAGCGGGCCTCCAAACGGCGGGCCTTGGTGGGCTTTTCCGTGGTGCGCATGCGCTCGATGCGCTTTTCCATGGAGAAGGCACGCTTGTGCAGGGCGTCGTTGCCCATGAAGGCCCACAGGTGCATCTGCTCGGCGGCCTTTTCCAGCTGCTGGATCTTGGCCTGCTCCTTCAGGTACTGCTTCATGCGCTCCTGATAGCGGCGCTCCTTCTCGATGGCGTAAAAGCTGTAATTCCCGCTGTAAAATTCGGCCTTTCCGTCCTGTATCTCGATGATGCGGGTGACGGTGCGGTCCAGGAAGTAGCGGTCGTGACTGATGGTGACCACAGTGCCGCGGAACTTGCGAAGGTACTCCTCCAGCCACTCTGTGGCCTGCAGATCCAGATGGTTGGTGGGCTCGTCCAGCAGGAGGACATCCGTGTCCTCCAGGATAAGGCGGCCCAGGTTCACGCGGGTCTTTTCGCCGCCGGACAGGCGGTCGAACAGGCGGGTGCGCATCTCGTCGGAGATGCTCAGGCCGTTGGCCACCTTGTTCACCGCCGTGTCGGTGTCCCAGCCGCCCAGTCCCTCGAACCGGGCGTTCAGCTCGCCGTAGCGGCGGAGGGTGGCATCGTCGGACGCGCCCTGCTCCATAGCCAGTGCCAGCGCGTCTATCTCATCCTTCATGCGGAACATCCGGGCGAAGGCGGTCTGGAGCACGTCCTCCACCGTGTAGCCCTCGGGGTAGACGGGGATCTGGGAGATCAGTCCCACCCGGCGGCCGGAGGCCACCTGCACCGTGCCGCTGTCGTAGTCCAGCTCGCCGGTGAGGATCCTGAACAGCGTGGTCTTGCCCGCGCCGTTGCGGCCCAGCAGGCCCACCCGCTCCCCGGTGTCGATCTGGAACGTCAGGCCATCCAGTATTTTCTTTTCCAGGTCGAAGGACTTCACCAGTCCCTCCACGCGAATGTCGATCATTTAGCTCTGTTCCAATTCCTTTACGATGTTTTCAAAATGCATGGCGTGGGACGCCTTTACCAGCATGGCCGTGCCGTCGGTGAAGGCGGCGCGGACAGCAGGCATGGCGGCGGACACCGACGGATACCATTGGGCGCCGGGGGCGGCGGCCGCAATGTCACGGGCCTTTTCGCCGATGGCGATGACCGTGTCCAGCCCCAGCTCGGCGGTGAGTGCGCCGATGGCGCGGTGGGCGGAAACGGTCAGCTCCCCCAGCTCGCCCATATCGCCCAGCACCGCCGCACGGCGGCGGCAGGACGCGGCGGCCAGCAGCTTCAGCGCCTCAGCCATGGCCTGCGGGTTGGCGTTGTAGCAGTCGTCGATGAGCAGACGCTGTTCCGGCAGGCGGATAAGGTGCATCCGGGAGCCGGTAGGTGTATAGGCAGCCGTGCCGGCGGCGATCTCCTCCCCTGTCAGACCCAGACGCTCACCGATGGCGGCGGCCATGGCCATGGGGTAGATCATGTACGCGCCGGGGGAAGCGGTGTGCAGCCGGTAGGACGCCCTGCCGGTGGTGACGGTGCAGGCCACGCCCTCGATGCCGCGGTCATCCACATCGGTGACGCGGACATCGCAGCCCTCCCCCCTGCCGCAGAGCAGGATGGTCTGGGGCAGGGCAACGGTGTTCAGCAGCGGGTCATCGCCGTTGAGGACGGCGATGCCGTCCGGGGACAGGTGCTCGAATATCTCGCACTTGGCCTGCAGGATGCCCTGCCGGGTGTTGCCCAGATTTTCGATGTGGGCGTCGCCCACGTTGGTGATGACGGCGATGTCGGGCCGCACCATGGCGCCCAGATAACGTATCTCGCCGAAGTGGTTCATGCCCGTTTCGATCACCGCCGCCTGATGCTGCGGTGCAAGGCCCAGCAGCGTCAGGGGCGTGCCGATATCGTTGTTGAAGTTGGCCTGCGTTTTCAGGGTGTCGTACCGCTGCGACAGCACGGAGGCCACCATCTCCTTGGTGGTGGTCTTGCCGGCGGAGCCGGTGATCTGCACCACCGGCAGGTCAAAGCGGCCGCGATACCAGGCGGCCAGCGCCGCCAGTGCAAGGCGCGTGTCCGCCACCTGCACATAGGCCTTGCCGGGCAGCAGCGTCTCCGGCGTCCGGGCCGTGAGACAGCCGGCGGCACCGGCAGCCAGCGCGCCGCCGATATAGGCGTGACCGTCGAAGCGCTCGCCGGTCAGGGGGATGAACAGCTGTCCCGCCGAGACGGCGCGGCTGTCGGTGGTGACGCCGGTGATGAGGGTATCGCCCGTCCCTTGCAGCAGCGTACCGCCCACGGCGGCGCAGATCTCCCCCACGGTGCAGGGGATCATAGGTGCGCCGCCTTTCGCAGCGCCAGCGAATCCGTTACGATCTTTTCGCACAGGTCGGCGTAGGACAGGCCCACCTGCGCCGCCTCCTGGGGCACCAGACTGGTGGGGGTCATGCCCGGCAGGGTGTTGACCTCCAGACACCAGGCATTGCCGTCGGCGTCCAGAATGAAGTCGGAGCGGGAGTAGACGGACAGTCCCAGCCCGCGGTGGAGCGTCAGGGCCATCTCGCCGATCTGACGCCACGCAGCCTCGCTGATGGGGGCGGGGCATATCTCCTCCGCGCCGTCCTTCTGGTATTTGGAGACATAGTCGAAATAGGCGCCCCTGGGGATGATCTCCACGGCGGGGAGATAGGTGTCGCCCAGCACGGCGATCTGGATCTCCCGGCCCTTGATCTTTTTCTCCACCACCACATGACCGCCGTAGCGCAGCAGGCTGCGGAGCGCCTTTTCCAGCTCCTCCCTTGTGTCGGGCAGCTCCACGCCGATGGAGCTGCCGCCGTTGACGATCTTTACGGCGCAGGGCACCTCCAGTTCCTCCACAAGGCGGGGGATGTCGGACTCCGTATAGTACACGTCGTGCCACGGGGCGGTGCGGACGCCCAGCGAATCCATGAAGCGCTTGGTGACCGCCTTATCCATGGCCATGCCGCTGCCCAGATAGCCGGAGCCGGTGTAGGGCACGCCCAGCAGGTCCAGCGCGGCCTGGATGCGGCCATCCTCGCCGCAGCTGCCGTGCAGCGCCAGAAAGACGATGTCGGCCATGCGGCAGACGGTCAGCACGTCCTTGCCCAGCATGCTGGGGCTTTGATCCTTACGGCTGCGGCGCACGGCCTCCAGATCCGGCTCCACGCTCTCCACATGGTTGTCGGGGCACAGGCCGTCCGGCGCGTCGAAAATATCCTCCAGCCGGCCCTCGTAGCTCTCGAGGCCCAGGAACATATCCACCAGAATGGCCTGATGGCCCTTTTCCCGCAGGGCACGGCATACGCCTGTGCCGCTGGTCAGCGCCACCTGACGCTCTGTGGAAAGGCCGCCGGCCAAAACAACGATCTTCATCTGTGATCCCTCGCTTTCGGGGCGGCGCGGGCCTCCCAAAAGCCCACGCACCCAGTGTTTGATGTTCCATTATAGCACAGCGGGCCGATGATTACAACCGATTTTCCGGTGAACAAACCGTAAACGAAGGAGCGCGCCCCGCAGGACGCGCTCCGCGCTTCTCTATCGCAGCCACTCCGGCTTGGAGCGGCCCTGTACGCCGGACACCATGCCCATGGAGACGAACAGCATCAGCAGCGACGAGCCGCCGTAGCTGATGAAGGGCAGCGTCAGGCCGATGACGGGCATGACGAACAGGCACATGCCCACGTTGACGATGACCTGAAAGATCACCGTGCTGGCCACGCCGATGCAGACAAGGCTCTCCATCCGGTTCTTGGCGCGGCGGGCCACCCAGACGCAGCGGAGGATGATGGCCGTCAGCAGTGCCAGCGTCAGCAGACAGCCCACCAGACCCAGCTCCTCGCCGATGACGGAGAAGATGAAGTCCGTGTGGCGGTTGGGCAGGTTGTAGCTGTACTCGCTCTGGGTCTGTGTACCGTGGAACAGCCCCTGTCCCGTGAGCTTGCCGCTGCCCAGCGCCATGAGGCTGCGGGTCTGCTGCCAGCCGGTGTTGGAGGGGTCCAGACTGTGGTCGAAGATCACCTGGAAGCGGAGCTTCATGTACGAGGGGATCTTGTTCAGGTCCCACAGCGCCCAGAAGGCCAGACCGCCGCCCAGTCCGCCGATCACGAACCAGCGCAGCGCCACGCCGCCCACAAAGCACATGCAGGCGAAGATGAACAGAAACACCAGCGCGCTGCCCATATCGGAGGATATTTTGTAGTACAGCAGGAAAATGACGCCGAAGTGGGCCGCCAGAAACAGGATGGACGGGATGCTGCGCAGGTCGCGGTTTTCCTTGAGCCACGCCAGCTGCTTGGCCAGCACCAGCGTGAAGGTCAGCTTCACGATCTCGGCGGGCTGCACCTGCACCGGCAGGAACGGGAAATCCAGCCACGCCTTGTTGCCGGTGTTGTCCTCAATGCCCAGCGGCGTCATCAGAAGGAGGATAAAGGCAAGTCCCGTCAGGAATATCCACTTCCAGTATTTGGACAGGTCATTCAGATCCACCTGCGACACCAGCAGGTACAGCACCACGCCCAGCAGCAGCGCCGCGGACTGGACCGCCACCAGACGCCATGTGTGCATGTAGCGGGTGGCGCTGGCCACCATGAGGATGCCGAACAGAGACGCCGCTGTGCACAGTGCCAGCAGCACCAGGTCCGTCTGGCGCAGCATATCCGAAAAAAAGTCGCGTGAACGGCGGAACACCGGCGTCCCTCCTCCCTGTTGTGAAATGACCGCAAAGCAACATTAGTGTACCACAAGAAGTTTTATCTGTAAACCGGCGTTTCGCTCTTTTCTTTTGGGAAAGGGTGTGGTACAATAAATCGATTTGAGCAGAAACGAGGTGACAGCATGGCATATCTGTCCCACAGTCCGGAGGAGACGGAGCGCATCGGCGAGAAGCTGGGGCGCACCCTGCAGCCCGGCAGCGTGGTGGCCTTCCGTGGCGGACTGGGCATGGGCAAGACCGCCTTTACCCGGGGACTTGCCCGGGGACTGGGCTGCCGGGGGCGGGTGACCAGCCCCACGTTCACCATCGTCAACGAGTACAACGGGGACATCCCCCTGTTTCACTTTGACATGTACCGGCTGGGCGGCGAGGACGAGCTGTTCGACATCGGCTGGGAGGACTATCTGGCCCGGGGCGGCGTGTGCGCCGTGGAGTGGTCGGAGCAGGTGTCCGGCGCCCTGCCGGAGGACGCCATCCTCGTGGACATTGCCCGGGGAGACGGCGAAAATGACCGCATCATCACCATCACGGGAGGCGAGGGACTGTGAAGATACTGGCGCTGGAGACATCGGCCAAGAGCGTGTCCGCCGCCGTGACGGAAAACGGCACGGTGCTGGCCGCCGCCTATCAGAACCGGGGACTGACCCACAGCGTGACGCTGATGCCCCTCATTGACGGGATGCTGCATGCGGCGGGACTGACGCTGGACGACATGGGTCTCATCGCCGTGACCAATGGGCCAGGCAGCTTTACGGGCCTGCGCATCGGCGTATCGGCGGCCAAGGGACTGGCGTGGGCCAAGGATCTCCCCTGCTGCGGCGTGTCCACGCTGGCGGCAATGGCCCGCACCGCCGCGGACTTCCGCGGACTCATCATCGGGGCCATGGACGCCCGGCGGCAGCAGATCTACCACGCCCTGTTCCGAGCCGGGGACGGCCGCGTCACGCGGCTGACCCAGGACTGCGCCGTCTCCCTGGAGGAGCTGGCCTCCCAGCTGCGGGACATGCCGGAGGAGAAGCTGGTGGTTGGCGACGGCGCGGCGCTGTGCGCCGACTATCTCAACGGCGCGGGCATCCCCTGCCGGATGGCGGATGCGTCCCACCGGATGCAGTCCGCCGTGGGTGCGGCGCTGTGCGCGGAGGAGATGGCGGCCCGCGGTGAGACAGTGACGGCCCAGGGGCTGGAGCCGGTGTACCTGCGGCTCAGTCAGGCGGAGCGGGAGCGGCTGGCCCGGGGCCTGAAGATCACGCTGGACTGAGCGTTGTGTTGTGTTCCATGCAAAATTTTACATACACGGAGGAGACAAAAATGTACAGCGAGAAAGTTCATATCATGAACCACCCTCTGGTGGCGCATAAGCTGACCATCATGCGCGACAAGAACACCAGCGTCAAGGATTTCCGGGAGCTGGTATCCGAGATCGGCATGCTCATCACCTATGAGGCTACCCGCGATCTGCCCCTGACCACCAAGCACATCGAGACGCCCATCTGCGAGATGGACGCGCCCACGCTGGCAGGCCGCAAGTTCGTGGTGGTCCCCATCCTCCGTGCCGGTCTGGGTCTGGTGGACGGCGTGCTGCGCATGGTGCCCTCCGCCCGTGTGGGACACATCGGCATGTACCGCGACGAGGAGACGCTGGAGCCGCATCCCTACTTCTGCAAGATGCCCAAGGACGTGGCCGAGCGCGACGTGCTCATCGTTGACCCCATGCTGGCCACCGGCGGCTCCGCCGCGGAGGCCATCGGCGAGATGAAGAAATTCGGCTGCAAGCACATCAAGCTGATGGTGCTGGTGGCGGCTCCCGAGGGCATCGAGCACATCCAGAAGCTGTTCCCCGACGTGGACATCTATGCCGGCGCCGTGGACAAGTGCCTCAACGAGAACGGCTACATCGTCCCCGGTCTGGGCGATGCCGGCGACCGCATTTTCGGCACCAAGTAACGTTTTCTCCGCGAAACGCCCCCGACAGGGGGCGTTTTTTGCGTGCGCAGGCGGATCTCCGGCGGGAAAAACGCCGGATGCTGGGAAATTTCGACATTTTGCCTGTTTGACGATTGGCATGCGGTGTGATATACTGTTTTTGATTTTGAAATTCCCGGAAGGAGCTGCACTATGCGCGTTATCGATCTGGAAAACATCAAGGAGTCCATGAACAACGAAACACAGTTCGTCCTGCGGTGCGAGGAGGTATTCCATGACAAGATCTCCGCCGCCGCGGCCACCATCCTCTCCAGCAACCGGCCCATCGTGGCGCTGACCGGCCCCTCCGGCAGCGGCAAGACCACCTCCGCCATGCGGCTGAAGGACTATCTGGAGAATCTGGGCGTGTCCGTGTGCCTGCTGAGCATGGACAACTTCTTCCTGCCGCTGGACAAACGCCCCCCGGAGGCCACGGACTGGGAGTCCCCCTACTGCGTGAACGTGGATCTGCTGGTGTCCTGCATCAGCCGCCTGCTGGACGGCAAAGAGGCCGACATCCCCTGGTACGATTTCAAATCCGGCAATACCGGAGGCTATAAGAAGATGCAGGGTGAAAAGGGCTGCATCGTCATCGCCGAGGGCATCCATATGCTCAATCCTCTGATCTTCGACAAGATCCGGGGTGCGGCCACCGGCGTCTATGTGGCGCCCCGCACCCGTATCCTCACCAACAATGACCGGGTGGTACGGCCCGAGCAGCTGCGCGTGGCGCGGCGGCTCATCCGGGACTACAACACCCGGGGCCACTCCCTGCGGGAGACGGTGGAGCGCGCGGAGAGCGTCAACCGGGGCGAGGTCAACTATATCAAGCCCTACAAGGGCAACGCCGCCATCCACATCGACTCGTTCCACGACTATGAGCCGTGCATCCTGGCCAAGTGTCTGGGGGACATCCCCAACTTCCGGGAGGAGCTGACGGCGGAGTATATGAAGGAGCACGATCTCACCGATCTCATCGACGTGGTGGAGACGGTGCCGCCGCTGCACACCCCCTTCGTGCCCCGGAACTCCATCGTCCGCGAATTTGTGGGCGGCAGCTGCTACGAGTATTGATTTCTGCATATCAAAAAGGAGGTCGTATCTATGAACCGTATCATCACCATCAGCCGTGAGTTTGGCTCCGGCGGCCGTGAGCTGGGCAAGCGTCTGGCAGAGGCGCTGCACATTCCCTGCTACGACCACGAGATCATCGAAATGATCGCCAAGGAAAACGGCTTTAACGAAGATTATGTGGCCCATGTGTCCGAAAAGAGCATCGAGGCCGCCTATCCCCTGACCATCGGCCACCGGTTCGGCGTACCTCCCTTCCAGATCATGGACCAGCCCATCCGCGTGGCTGTGACCCAGCGGCAGATCCTGGAGAACTTCGCCAAGAGCGGCGACTGCGTTATCGTGGGACGGGGCGCGGACGTGATCCTGAAGGACTACAAGCCCCTGAACATCTTCGTGTACGCCGACAAGGACTCCAAGATCGAGCGCTGCCAGCGCCGGGCACCTGCCGGGGAGAACATGACCCCTGCGGAGATCGAGAAGCGCATGAAGCAGATCGACCGCAACCGTGCCCAGCACCACCAGATGTACAGCGACAGCAAGTGGGGCGCCAAGGAGTCCTACGACCTGTGCGTCAACACCACGCGGCGCTACGTCAAGGATCTGGTCCCCGCCATCGCCAAGTTCTGCGAGGACTGGTTCAACTCCCACGAATAAGTACATGCGAAAGTGCCCGGAGCCAACGGTCCCGGGCACTTTTTTCATATTATCGGGCGGCGCGGGAACACTACCGGCAAAGGAGTGATGGTATGATCCCCTGCACCGACAGCTGCCAGTGGCAGCGGGACGGCTTATGCACGCTGGAGACATGCGGCGCGGCGGGGCAGCCCAGCGCCGGGCATCCCTGCGTCCACTACCTGCCTATTAGCCCCGGGCCAGCAGCCGCAGCGCCTCCGAGATATTCCGGACAGGCAGCAGCTCCAGAGAGGAGCGTGCCCGAAGGTCAACGGCGTGATGCGCCGGAATGATACACTGTGTAAAGCCGAGACGCTTTACCTCTGAAAGGCGCTGCTCCATGTGGCTGACGCTGCGTATCTCCCCGGAAAGGCCCACCTCGCCCACAGCGGCCATGCCGTTGGGCACGGGCTTGTCCAGATAGCTGGAGGCAATGGCTACCACGGCGGCCAGATCGGCGGCAGGCTCGTCCAGCGTCAGGCCGCCGATGATGTTCAGGTAGGCGTCGCACTGGCTGACCTTCAGGCCGCCGCGCTTTTCCAGCACTGCCAGCAGCATGGCGGCGCGGTTGTAGTCAAAGCCGTTGCTGCTGCGGAGGGGCCGTGCCCCGGCGCAGGGCGCGATGAGAGCCTGTATCTCCGCCAGCACGGGGCGGGCACCCTCCATGACGCAGGTGACGCAGGTGCCGGAGGCATCCTGGGGCCGTCCGGACAGCAGCATCTCCGAGGGGTTCTCCACCTCCCGCAGGCCGCTGTCCAGCATCTCAAAGACGCCGATCTCGTTGGTGGCGCCGAAGCGGTTCTTGGCGGCCCGGAGGATGCGGTAGGTCATGCGGCTGTCGCCCTCAAAGTACAGCACGCAGTCCACCATGTGCTCCAGCACCTTGGGGCCGGCGATGCTGCCCTCCTTGTTGACGTGGCCGATAACGAACACCGTGACGCCCTGCCCCTTGGCCAGCTGCATCAGCGCCATGGTGCAGTCCTTCACCTGCCCCACGCCGCCGGCAGGGGCGTCCAGTTCCTCGTTGTACAGGGTCTGGATGGAGTCCACGATCAGCACATCCGGCTCCTCCCGGCGGACGCACTCCAGCACGTCGCCCAGCCGGGTCTCCGACAGGACGAACAGGTTCCCGCTGTCCACAGACAGGCGCTTGGCCCGCAGCTTCAGCTGGCGGGCGGATTCCTCGCCGGAGACATACAGCACCTTGCAGGTGCGACCCAGCTGCTGGCAGATCTGGAGCATCAGCGTGGATTTGCCGATGCCGGGGGCACCGCCCACCAGCACCAGCGAGCCTTTCACCGCACCGCCGCCCAGCACGCGGTCCAGCTCCCCCATCCCGGTGGGGAACCGGATCTCCTCATCCTCCTGCAGGGATGTAATGGGAGACGCCTTTACAGCGTCTGCAACGCGCTGGGTCTTACCGCCTTTGGCAGGGCGCTCCGCCGGCTGCTCCACCATGGAGTTCCACGCACCGCAGACGGCACAGCGGCCCGACCACTTGGGGCTTTCGCTGCCGCACTCCGTGCAGAAAAAAACCGTTTTTGCTTTCATGCTGTTCCCTCGTTCGTATAGTATTGGCAGTAGGCCGCCGCGATGACGGCGGCCAGCTTCACCTGGTAGGACGGCTGCTGCAGAAGCGCCGTCTCCTCCGGATTGGACAGGAAGCCGCACTCCACCAGAATGGCGGGACAGGTGGTGTGGGACATAAGGTACACCCCGTCGCCGATGGGCTTGGCGGCCTTGTCCTTTCCCTCGTTTATCGTGCTGTTCAGCGCCTGCTGCACCGTCTCAGCCAGCCTCTGGGACGGCTGGACGGCATTGTAGAACACCTGCGCGCCCCGGACGCCGGGGTGGCCGGGCAGGCAGTTCTGATGGATGCTGATGAGCAGGCCGTCCGGTGTCTCATTGGCCAGCGCCGTGCGGTTCTTCAGGTCGGAGACCTTTTTTTCACGCAGGGTGACGGCGGTATCGTCATAGATAGCCTCGTCGCCGCTGCGGGTCATCACCGACGGATGCCCCAGGAACCGGAGGATCTCATAGAGCCGCCGGGTGATCTGGAGGTTGATGCCGCTCTCCGCCACGCCGCTGTCCGACACGGCGCCGCCATCCTCCCCGCCGTGTCCGGCGTCCAGCACCGGCGTGGTCCGGGACGCGGCAGGCGCAGCAGGCGCGGCGGCAGGCACCTGCGGCTGCGGTCGGGGCGCTATCGCCGCCGCTGTGACCAGCACAACGGCCAGCGCGCAGGCGTATATCGCTTTTTTCGGAATGAACAGCACCATGGGTCTCCCCTCCTCGGGAAAGCCTATGGCGGCGGGCGGCGTTTTATGTATCATAACACAGCGGGCGGAAAAAGGAAATCCCTTTTCCGCCCGCTGTGCGGCGTTCCGCTCCCTGCCGGGCCCTTGCAGAGAAACAACAAAAGAGAGGGCCGCATGGGGGCGCGTCCCTCTCTTTTCCGTAAGGTACGGCAGACGATACAGCCTGCCGCGCCGGTCACGGCCAGATACCGCACACCGTGGTGTGCATCACGATGGTGCCCGCACTGCGATACGTCTCCGGCTCGCAGCCCATGACCTTGAGCTTCACGGGCGTGCCGGCAGCCAGCGGCTTGTCCAGCGTCACGGCTCTGACATACTCGCCGGGCCGGAGCAGACCGGTCTCGCCCAGCGTCCGGTCGTTTTCGTCCAGGATGCAGAGCCTGAGCCACACCCGGTTTTCCGGGGGATCGGTGAAATAGACCACGGCTGCCGCGCCGTCCATGCGCACGTTTCCGCACACGGAAAAGCTGTAATCCACTTCCTCCGTGCAGGGCGAGGAGTGACCCAGCTCCTCCGGCACGTCGGGGATGCCCTGCACGGCAGAGCTTTCAAAGGGCGGCGGCGCAAACGCTGCGGCCTCCTCGCCGCCGAGGATCAGCGCCAGCGTCATGCCGACAAGAGCAAGCGTACAGGCCACAGTCAGAAAGGGCAGGATATCTCTTTTTTTCTTCATACTGCTTTTCTCCGCTTGAGGGTCTATCCGGGCGATGCGCCGCTTGACAGCGGCGCTGCTTTCCGTATAATTGCATTATAATCCGTTCATCCCTGAACGAAGCAAGCACTTTTTGGAGGCACAGCATGGAAAAAGACACAAAAACTCTCTTTCAGATCACCGAGGCGGCCAGGGCCTGCGGGCTGTCCCGCAGCACGTTGATGCGGATGGAGGAGCGGGGCCTGCTGACCCCGGCCTATACCGCGCCGGACAGCGGGCGGCGGTATTACGATAACCATAATGTGGCACGCATCCTGCAGATCGAAAAATTCAAGAACATGGGACTGGACACGGAGGAGATCGCCGCGTATTTCGCCCACGGCGGCGAGGCATCGGAGCTGCTGGCGGCGCTGGAGAGCCGTCTGCGCGACCTGCAGCGCAGCGTGGAGGAAATGCGGCTGCGGGCCATGGAGCCGCCCAGCATCTCCGTGCAGATGATAACGCTGCCCGCTGTGACGTGCCGGATGCGCCTGTGCAGGGGGCACAGCGCCGAGGAGAAGTACCGCTGCATGTACGACTTTTACAGTGCGTGCATCAAAGACGGCTGCGCGCTGTCCGATGAGCCGCTGTTCACAATGCAGGACCGGCACGATTATTGGGACGGATATATCAGCAGCGAACCGTATCCGTTCTATGTCTGTGTCCCGGTCCGGACGCGCAGGGCAGACCGGGATGCGGCGGTGCTGCCGGCTTGCCGGGCAGTGTCGGTGCTCTATTACGGCAGCTATGATGACATGGACGAGGTGTGGCTGACGCTGGGCCGCGAGACGAAGGCGCGGGGACTGAGACCGGCGGGGCTGCCGCGTGTACTGGGCATCGTGGCGCCCTACACAGGGCGGGAGATCGAGACGCGGCGCTACTGCTCCCGGCTCGTGCTGCCGGTAGAGGACTGAGCAGCCCGCTTCTGATATGCAAAAAGAGAGCACCGCCGCAAGGGCGATGCTCTCTTTTCTTGCGCTATCTTTGTCCACATTTTGAAAAAATGTGGACAAGGCCATTTTTCCAGCCGGATCTTCACTGTGCCGACGCTTTGCCGCCGGGCCTGGAAAATCCAAAAGCCGTTGGTATATCAGGCTTTTACAGCTTCCTCCACGGCGACGGCCACAGCAACAGTGGCGCCCACCATGGGGTTGTTGCCCATGCCCAGGAAGCCCATCATCTCCACATGGGCGGGGACGGAGCTGGAGCCGGCGAACTGGGCGTCGGAATGCATGCGGCCCATGGTGTCGGTCATGCCGTAGCTGGCGGGACCAGCGGCCATGTTGTCGGGATGCAGCGTGCGGCCCGTACCGCCGCCGGAGGCCACGGAGAAGTACTTCTTGCCCTGCTCGATGCACTCCTTCTTATAGGTGCCGGCCACGGGATGCTGGAAGCGGG
>URST01000002.1 GCA_900550585.1 uncultured Eubacteriales bacterium | reverse complement strand
TTGTCCACCAGCAGCGAGAACGTCATCTGCTTTCCCACGAACTGCATCGCCTCGTCGTTGGGCATCTTGCAGTTCATCTGGCCGACGTTCGTTTCCGAGGTGGACGACAGCGTAGCGTTGGCCACGTTGTACTTCGTGCCGTCGAACTGCACCGCCCAGCGGTCGATGCAGTCGATGTTGAAGTTGCCGGAACCTGTGTACTCCGCCTGTCCCCGCTGGTTCACCGGGTTCGGGAAGTACCAGTTGACCAGGATATTATCGTTGGAATAGGCTCCGATGGCCGCCAGTGCCGCGCAGAACTCGTCGTAGGTGCCGTTGTAGCCGCCGCGCTTCGCGTCCGCGTAGGCGCTGACAATGCCGAGATTCAGATAGGGTGTGCTCATAGCTTCAACTCCTCTCATGTCCCCACCTTGACGGTGCCTGTCACGTCAGGCGGGAAATCGCCGGTGACGGCCAGCTCCGTGTGGACGGGGTAGCTGGGCAGCTCCCCCAGCGTCAACGTCTCCGTGGTGGGCGTCGCCAGCTCGTACCAGATGGTCATAGGGTTGTTTTTACAAAGGGCGTTCAGCTCTGCGTCGCTCTCTATACCCACCGCCATAGCCTTCGTCTTAGTCGTAAAATGGAATGCATTGCGCTCGTTGCTCCGGACCTCTATCCCGATGTTGTTTTCTCCGCTTTTATAATCGCCAGCTCCCGGCGATGACCCGTTCGGCAGGTTCCAGAAGGTCCCGGTCGCTGTAAACTTGACCGTCTCGCCATCCACCACCGTCACCCCCACCCGGCGCGTCACCTGCCATTGCCCGCCGCCGACGTATTCCAGCGTGTCCCGGATGTCCGTGCCGGGGATGGCCCGCAGCACCGGCAGCGTCACGGTAGTGGGCGTGGTGCCCGTCCGCCCGCTGGCAGTCAGCGCGCCCTCCGCCGCCACCAGAGGCACCGGGGCGGAGGGGGTGGGTGTGCCGTCCTGTTTGCCCTTGCCGGTGGCGGAGACGCCCATGACATCGTCATAGGTGCCGTCCCAGCTGGCAGGCGCGGCCTTGGTCACGTCCCCGTACCCCGCCACCAGCTGCGTGCCCTTGTACAGCTTCCCGGGCTTATAGGCGCCCCGGTACAGCGCGGCGGGTTTTGCGCCTTTGTAAAGCATCCCTTAGCCCTCCTCGTAGACGCCGTACCAGCTGTCGGCGTCTATCGTGCCCGCCGCCACCGCCGCGTCGTAGGCCGCCCTTGTCATGGTGGTGATCCCCGGGTCGCCAGAGGCACCCATCACCTTACCGATGTCCACGCTCACGTCGGGGGACAGCTTGTAGATCAGGTGTCCGTCAGCGTCGATCTCGAAGTCCGGCGGCGTGTCGCCGGTGTAGTACAGCCGCAGCTGGCCGGACTCGGGGTCGACATCGAAGCCGAACAGGCCGGACGCCGGCATCGTGGCGCCGTCCGTACCCTTCTTGGCCATCAGCAGCCAGTGTGCCGCGTCGGGCGGTGCGATGCCGGTACAGGCCGCGGTGCAGACGTAGCTGCTGCCCGCCGACGCCACCTTGTTCCCGGGAACATAGGCCTTGCTGCTGTCGTAGTCCTCGAACACGCTTCGGGCCTGCTCCGCCGCCTGCCGCGCGGCTTCGTTCTGCTGCCGCTGGGTCTCGTTGGCGGCCCTTCCCTGTTCGGCAGACACCCGCCCGGCCTCCGCCGTCTGGCGCTCGGCTTCGTTGCTTTGCCGCTGTGTCTCAGCGGCCTGGACGCCCTTCTCCGTGTCCTCCATCGCGCCAATGGCATCCACCGCCGCATTATAGGCCGGGGCCACCAGCTGGCGCACCATCCGGTCGAACACCCGCTTATTTTCCGCCGGGGTGCCGGACAGCACATCCGGAGCGGCGCAGACACCCGCCGCGTCCATTTCCGCGTCCGTGATTTTTTTCAGTGCCATCGTTTCACCTACCTTTTGTAGTTCCCGCCGGACTCCTTCCACTGCACACCGAAGGCATACAGGCCGAAGGGCTCGTTCAGCTCGTTGTTCTGCAGGCGGAAGCTCACCTTGTCCACCTTTTTGAGCTTCACCTTGCCATACAGCGTGCGAGGTGTCTTGTCCGCCGAAAAGCTCAGTTTTTCAAAATTCACATAGTCGAAATCAAAATACCTGGCCTTGCCCTTGGCGTCGAACACCTGTTTCCAGATGCCCCGCACCCGGGCGTGTACCTTCACGCCCGTCACCTGCGACGCCGCCAGCCGTACCGCAATGCCCGTGAAGGTTTTTACGCGGAAGAACAGCTCGCCGTCATAGTCCGCTGTCTCCCAGTAGGCATCGATGGCCGCGCCGTCGTCGTTATAGGCCATCGGGCTTTCCACTGCGCGGCTGAACCGGCACAGCTTGCCGTCCGCTGTGCCGAAGCACAGGGCGCCCTCCGCATCCGTGAACACCACCCGCGCCGGGATATCCGGCCAGCAGTAGCACTCGTACTGGAAGCTTGAATAAGGGCTGTTCCGCTCATAGGTCTTCTGCTGCAGGTCCAGCAGATAGAGGGTGCCGTCCAGCGCCAGCACATAAAAATCGCCGTAGATGCACGCGCTGGCTGCATCGCGCCCCGCCGCCGCGCGGATGGCGCTGCCGACGTAGTAGCTGCGCTCCTGGCTGTACTTCTCGCCGGTCAGTTCCTCCGCCGTGATAGCGAACACGCCGCGGTCTGTCAGGAACAGCGGCTCCTTGTCTGTCCGGCAGAAGCTGCCCGGCGCCACGGCGTCCTGCCCGATGATGGTGTTGACGATGCGGAACAGGGCGTTGCCGTCATCATCCAGCGTGCCGGTGCGGACCACCACGTTCCGTCCATCTGTACTGCCGCTGATGAAGGCGGCCAGCGCATTGTCCAGCACCGCATACCCCTTGATCTCGCCGCCGTCCCGGGCCAGCTTTGTATAGTTGACATCCGGAAAAAAGGCCGGGTCCTCAAAGTCGCTGTAATAGTCCACACCGGGCTTCCCCGCGCTTCCGCCGAGAAACACCCGGTCCGTGCTGCCGCCCACGCCGTAAACCGCCGCCACGGAGCACTTGTTGATGCTGTCCAGATAGCCGTCCCGGGTCTTGGCCGCCGTGATGCGCACGTTGTCCTGTCCAGTGACGGGACTCTCGCCCGGCGCGGCCTTGAACGTCACCTTCCCCGCCGTGCGGTCCACAGTAAAGTCCGTGCCTTCCGTCTTGGTTACCCAGGTACCGTTGGCGTGCAGCACCTCCGCCGTCACAGCGTCGCTGTCCAGCCCCGCCGTGGTCAGCTGATACACCTTGGCATCCGCCGTTCCGAGAAAGCTCTCCGTCCACTTCCGCCCCAGCAGGTTCAACCCCTGATAGGCTTGTCCGCCGCCTGTGGGGCGGCGGGAGATGATAATGGTGGGCACGGTGGCGTGGGCGGATACCAGTGACAGTGCAGTGCCGTCGTATACGCGGTAGGCCGTGCCGTCCAGCAGGTACAGCTTCTCGTCGAACACAAAGCTCCGGCTGCGGGCATCGGCCATGCTTCCGATGGCCGTCAGGGTCCATCCGCCGGTATCCGACACGCTCAGCCGGTACAGCTTCGTGCCGGCGTGGATCAGCGTCTCATCCAGCAGATGGTGGACGCCGTTGACGGCCGCGCCGCCGGGCGCCGTCACCATGGTGGTGTAGCCCGTGCGCTTGCGCACCTTGCCCACCTGATCCCGGATCATGTTGGGCGCCGAGGGTGAGCGGGACTTATCCACGTTTGCCGGGCTGTTGTTCAGATCCACGCCCCGGAAGGTCTCCACCACCGTGCTGTAGGTCTTGCTCTCCGCCGGCACTGTAAATCTCGCCATTGCTTACCACCACCCCGTTGTATTCCGGCGCGCACCAGACAACAGGCCGCTGCCGCCGTCCTCGTAGGACTGCCGCAGCTTCTCCAGCCCGTCCTCGTACTCGTTGCGCAGGACCGTGGCCAATGCCAGGTCGTCCTCCTTGTACAGCTCCGCAGCTATGTACAGCGGCAGCAGCACAACGGCCTCCGGCGCAAGGTCGATCTCCTCGCTGTCCGGCGTCTCCCGGGTGATGACCTGCGGATAGGCCCTGTACCAGATGGTGTAGACGCCCACCGGCATCCCCGGCAGGATGAGCACGTCGTCCCCCTCCAGCCGCCAGTCCTCCGCCAGGCCGTACACAGCGCCGTCGTCAAACAGCACCTGTCCCCGGTCGATGCACCGAAAGCGGGGCAGGTACTGGCGCAGGCTAATCTTGTACGCCTTGTCCACGGCGGGCAGCACCAGCTTCTCCGCCGTCTCCTGCGGCTCCTCCGCCTGCGTCACCTCTACCTGCCAGCTTTTCAGGATGGGACGGCCAACGGACGCCACCTGCTGCAGCGCCTCGTTGGCCTTGGCCGGCATGGCGTTTATGTACTCCTGGTTGATGTCGTCCGGCGTCAGCACCGCACCCTCGTTACTGAACATGGTCTGCAGCGCCGCCAGCTTCACCTCGCTCCACGTCATACCGCTCCCCCTCCTTCTATCAGGTCAGATCCTTGCCGGTGCTGATGTTGCCTGCCGCCGCAAAGCGCCAGTCCACAAAGCCCGCGCCGAAGCGGGCACGGCCGCGCCAGCTGTTGTTGTCGTTGTTCTGGTCGACAACGGACTTGACCTCCAGCTTCTTGCGCTCCTGGAAGATGGCGCCGTCGCCGGTCTCCAGGAATTTGCTGTCCAGCAGGATGAAGGGCTTGTCCGTCTTGCCCATGGCCGCCAGCGCCTGCGTCAGGTACGGGTCGATGATGACATTCCATCGGCCGAACTGGTGGTTGTAGGCGTTGTTGGAGGTGGTGGGCTCCTTGTCCGCGCCGATGGCGCTGAACACCGCATCCTTCAAGGCGGCGTCGTTGGGGATGAGGATGGTATCCGGAGCCACCGCCAGCAGCTCGCCGTTGTCGCCGGTGAGCTGCTGCATCTCCGTCTCGATCTTGCCCAACAGGGACGCGGTGAAGCTGCCCTTGTACAGGTTGCACTGCTTCTTGCCGTTCACCTTGTTGACGTGCTCCTTGTGGAACAGAGCAAGACCGTCCGCGCTGTTGCAGGAAAAGCTCTTGCCGCCGAAGCTGACGGTGGTGCCGTAAAGGCCGCCGGCATACAGGGCACGGCCGAACTTCTCCCGGGTGCGGCCATAGGCGGTGATGAGCTTTCTGGCACGCCGCTTCATCTCACCCAGCTGGGCGTCCTCCACCAGCTCCTGCGTCACGGAGAAGGACTGCTTGAACGTCATGTTCTCGATGATGCGGTCATAGCCGGACTCAAAGCCGGTGCGGGGGTATTCGCCGCCCTCGCCCACGGGCACGAAGTCGTCCATGGCCGTCTCGCTGGAATGCTGCTCCGCCCAGTGGCGGCTGTTCTCAAAATGGAACAGGTACTTCAGCAGGCTCTCCCGCTCGAAGGCCTCACCCAGCTGCTCGATGTAGGATGCCAGAGGCACCTGACACTTACCGAAAATGGGGTCCACCAGACCGGAGCCGATGGACACCGTCACAAAACCACTCATGTGTTATCTCCTTTCTTCTCTCAGAACTTCACGACCACGCGGTCGCCCACGGCCTGACCGTCCAGCGCCACGATCTGCGCCACGCCGCTGGTCTTGGTGGCCGTTACCTGCATACCGTCGGTGTGGATGGTCACCTTGTCGCCCACGCCGATGGTGGCGGAATCCGCCGGGGCCACGGCCAGCGTGGTCTCGAACTCCATGTAGTCCTGCACCGCCACGCAGGGCACCTCGCCCGCGTCGTTGGCCGGACCCACACAGACGAACTCCGGCTTCACGGCGCCGCTGCACAGCGTCACCTTGCCGCTGGCCAGCTTCAGGGCCTCGCCCACGGCGTAGCTCTCGCTGTCCGTGGCAGTCTTGTACTCAATAGGGGGCGTCAGCCCCACCTTCATGCTGCTGAGCCTGAACATGCTCTTTTGCTCCTTTCTCTACCCCTCTCCGGGGCGTCACTGATTCTTGTGATACCTGCCATAGGCGGCGTTGATCTCCTTGTCCGTGGCGTCCGGGTTGAACTCCCGGTAGGCCGCCGCCTCCTCCGGCGTGGCCTGATAGCCCGCCGGACCGGCCGCCGGCGCGGGATTGGCCATGTGGCCCTTGCCCCGTGCCTGATTCACGCCCGCCTGCTTCGCCGCCGTCAGGCGCTGCTTGTCGATGGCCTCGCGGTTGGCCAGATAGTAGGCGTCCTCCAGCGACAGGCCCTTTTCCACATAGGCACTGAACGCCTTGCCGGTGGGCATGGCCACGATGTCCTCCATGGACTGGGCATCCCCGCCGTACAGCTGGCGAATGTTGTCCACCGCCTGCCGGATGGCCGTGTCCGCCTGCGAGCTGACCATACGGGCCTGCTCGCCGATGGCCGTCAGCTCCCGCCGCTGGGCTTCCTCCCGCAGGGGGCGCAGCTCTGCGGCCATGATGTCCCGCACCAGCTGCGGGTCGATGCCGGACTTCCGCAGGCCTGCCTCGGCGTCCTGCCGTGTCATGGCATCCCTGTACGCCCGCCAATCCGCCTCCGTGCGGATAGGCGCGTTGGTGTAGGGATTCACTTGCCCCCGGAACATCTCCTCGTAGGCGGCGTCCCTTGCCGCCTGACGCTGGGCCTCCAGCTCCCGCTGGCGGCGCCCGTGGGCCTGTCTGCGGCGCTCCTCCGCGCTCTGGGGCTGGCCGGGCGCTTCCTGTGCGCCCTCCTGTCCCTCCTCGGTGCCGCCCTCTTCGCCGCCGTCGTCACCCCCGGTGTCCGCTGCGCCGGCGCCCGGTGCGCCCTCCTGCGGCTCCGTGCCGCCGACGTCCTCCGGTTCCTCCGGCAGCTCCACGCCGAAAGCCTCGGCGTAATCCTTCTCGCTCAATTCCATGGTCAATTTCTCCTTCCGATTTTTACGCGTTTCGTGCGAAATGCCCCTTTCCCGCCGGGGTCAAGCGAAAGCGCCGCCCAGCGGCGGCCATGCATCAGATGGGCTTACTTGCTCTTCTTGGCCTGCTTGCCGCCGGTGCCGGTACGCAGGTCAGTGCCCGTGTACCGCACGGTGCCCTTGGGCGCCGGCGCGGCCTTGGCGCAGGGCGCCTCCACCCGCTGGCTGCCGGTGTTGGCCACGCGTCCGGTGTAGCCGGTGTTGCTCTTCATACGGTGATCCTCCTTTCCTCCGATTCGGGTCTTTCCCGCCGTCCCGCCGGCGAATCGTTGGTGCTTTATGCTCCGAAGCTGGGGCGGACGCCCCGCCGGACCGGCAGGGGCCGCCATTTGACAGGAGGATACTGTCCATGGGGGCGGTGTGCGATCCCGCCCGCCGCAGCTCCGGAGCCCCGTTTATTTCGTCTCCGCACCGGTGTCCGCCGCCGGTGTGTCGGAGATCTTCCGCGTCAGCCGCCGGTCGTAGCAGCCGCACCGGGGATTCCGGCAGGCATACTCCACTTCCTCGCTGCCGTCCGCCTTTGTGCTGATCTGATAGATCATCAGCTCCAGCCCGCATTCCTGGCACTTCATGCCGTCACCTCCCCGCCGGCCGGCAGGATGCCGCCTGTGCCGCCGGTCAGAGCACCGGCGCCCGGCACCTGCCCCTGCACGATGGTCGCAGGGGTCACCTGCGCCGCCTGCGTGTCGGCCAGCTGCTCCTCCAGACTCTTCTTCATGTCCGCCGCCATGGGGTAGTGCAGCTTCTCCATCTGTGCCCAGAATCGGATCAGCGTGGTCAGCTCTGACGTGGGGCCCATGGCCCCCTGCTCCAGATTCATGCGGGCCTCTTTCCACAGGCTCTGCCGGTCCGTGGCCAGCGGTGCCGCACTGTCGCAGGAAAACAGGAAATCCGTGTTGTATTTCCACTCCCCCGCCGCGTCCTGATACAGGAAGTCGTGGCGGTCGAACACCTGATAGCTCACGTCGCCGTTCTCGTTGGTGCGCCGGATGGACCGCTTTTCGTCGCAGTTGGCCAGAAAGAACTTGAAGATGACCTCGAACAGGTCCTGATACATGGCCTGCTTCATGACGCGCTTGCTCTCCAGCCGGCCCGCCGCCTGCTGGGCGCTGAATTCCTTGGCCACGGCGCTGGTGGCCGTGGGGTCCTTCCGGCCCTGCATACTGTCGGTGACGCCGATGGTCTGCCGGGCCTCCTCGTAGATCTGGGCACGCAGCGTCAGGTCTGCGGAGATATCCACCTGCGTGTTGAAGGTCTTCACCATCTGCATCTCCGCTGCGTTCCGGATGCGCAGCACCCGGTTGTCCCGGTCGTCCACGATGGATCCCGCGCTCTCCGGAATGGTGGTGAAGGAACCGCCGCCCAGCACCTTGGCGTTGATCTTGGTGCTCAGCTTATTCAGGGCGTTCTGCTGGTCGGCGATGGCGTCGATGTCCGAGCCGCCCATGAACCGCCCCGGCAGACTGACGTTCTTCCGGATGACCAGCGGGTACACGTCCGGCTTGTAGTAGGGGATGCGGGTAGGCGCCTGCAACAGCCGCTGGTGCCGCACCATAGGGCCGCCGGAGGCCCGCAGCTGGGGCAGGACGCCCCCGCCCTCCGTCAGCTCCTCCAGCACCGGCTGGCCCAGCTCGTCCCGCACCGTGCTCACGGCGGGGATCACCGTGCCGTCCCGGAGCGTGATATCCTCCGTCAGCTCCTCAAACTCCTCCGTGACCTCCTCGAACTTGGTGCTGCCGCAGTAGCTGCACTTCCGCCCGTCGCCCACGGCGCCGCAGGCCCTGCACCGGTGCACACGCCGCACCTGATAGTCGTCCAGATCCTCCAGCACCGTGTCGTTCACCCAGCGCAGCCGCCCCACGCCGCCGGTCCTGTTGCGGTAGTAGGCCGTCACCATGGTCACGATTTCGTCGGTGGTGTCCGGGCCGTCGCCCAGCCGCCGGGTGTCGGGGTCGGACTCGCTCTCGGCCTCCAGCTCCACGCCGTAGTTCACCCGGATCTGCCGCTTGGTCTGGGGCGTCTTCAGAAACACCCAGTCCATGTCGGGCACCTGATACACCCCCGCCTGCGGCACGATGCAGCGCGGGTGGATGAGCTGCACCCGCAGGTCGCCCAGCCAGTCCCGGCCGGATACGCTGTCCAGCCAGTCCACCAGCAGGCCGTGGCCGCCCTGCACGGGGCTGATGCGCTCACCCTCGTCGTTGATACGCTCCATGGGCAGCCGGTCCAGCACGTCCCGCAGCAGGTTTTCCACGATGTCCGCCAGCTCCTCGTCCTCCGGCCGCACCGCCGTCACCTTGGGGCTGGGGATGGTGCTGTCCACCTGCGTCTCCACCATCTCAAAGCACACGTTCCGCACATGGGTGGCCTCGCTGATGCCGCCCGCGCCGTCTGCCTGCGCCCGTCCGCCGGTGCCGTAGATGGTGTGATCTCCCTCGTAGAGCTTCTCCCGCTTGCTCATCCGGTCCCGCTCGCCCGCGATGGCGTTTTCCGCCGCCGTCAGGCGGTCCTGCCACAGCCGCAGCTTCTTCTCGTCCTGTTTCATGGCTTCCTCCTCAAAATTCCCGGCCGCCGGAGGCGATCATGTCCTCGTAGCTGCCGCCCTCGTCCTCGTCGTGCCTGTCCAGCTTTTCCACCATGCTGTGGAGCATGTCCAGCGCCCGCAGTGCCCCCTTGGCGTCAAACTTCCATTCCCCGGATTCCACATACTCCCGCAGATTGCTGTCCCAGATCATTACCGGCTCAGCGGTGGCGCAGCGTTTGTACACGTTCCAGACCTCCAGCGCCAGCGAGTGCCCCGTGATGCCCAGCGCGTCGAACTGCTCCTTCAGCAGCCGGTTCCGGTAGGCCTGCACCGCCGGGTCTTTCATGAGCCTGCTGGCCGTCTGGGCTGCGCTCTTCTCGCTGTACCCCGCCCGGATAGCGGCGCGGCTGCCGTTCATGTCCACCAGCCACTCTCGTGCGAAACGCTTCTGCTTCTCCGTCAGCTGCTTTTCCTCCGGCACCGTCACCACCCCTTCCGCCGGCAATACTTTTCGTTATCAACATTGTTGCATAGGTAGACCCTCCGTTATCACAGACTTTCCGGAGACAGCAAAACACCCCGGAAGCCGCGCCGCAGCACGGTTTCCGGGGTACTTCATTTCGCTAAAGACCGTCAGTTATCATAGAGCAGTGTTTTCACCACCGCTCGTAAAAGCTCTTTCTCATGGCATACAGCAGGCTCTCCGAAATGGCGTGTTCCATGGCGATGGCCGTGATGGAGCGATTAGTGGTCATCACCTCAAAAAGGGCATGCTGATACGCACCTGCGACCTGCTCGCAGATGTAGCGTATTTTCTCCTGTACCCAGACCGGCTGTGAGCGCCAGTCCAGGCAGGTGTAGCGGATCAGCCCCTGCTTTTCCTCCGGCAGATCCACGCCCCGCAGCTTCTTAAACGCCATCGCCGTCCGCCTCCTCTCCCGGCTCTGCGGCCAGCGCCCCCGCCAGCTCCCGGTGGCCGCCCACCTTCCGGGCCGCCCGCTCCTGCCGATCCGCCGGCACATAGCGCACGAAGTTCACGCCCAGCTCCGGGTCGTACCGTGTGCCCGCCAGCGTGGTGGCCCCTGCAGGCACCCGCAGCTGGGAGGGCGTCGTGACGTATGTATACTCCACCTTGGGCTTGGCCATATTCCGGCTCCGGCTGTACTTCTTGGCGTCCGGTATGTTCCGTGCCTGCTTGATGAGATACAGCGCCAGCGGGTAGTAGTCCGCCTGATGCCGCAGCAGCTGCACGTCCACCGTGCCCCGACCCCAGATGTCGTCCAGCGCCTCGCCGTACAGGGTAAAAACCCGATCCTCCAGCCGCAGGCCCGCGCCGCTGATCACCAGATGGACGTGGATGCGCACCACCTCGCCGGTGGCGCCGTCCACCTCGCTGGGCACCATCACCCACTTCAGGATGTCGCCGTGCTTCTTCATCCTGGTCTTGATGCGGTCCAAAAAGTTCCGGGCCTCCTTCAGCGCCCCCTCGAAGCTGCCGCCGCACCGTGTCAACGCCTTCTCGGCGAAGGTCAGCGTCAGCAGGGCGTCCCCGTGGCGGTAGTTGCAGTTCAGCACGCGGGCCAGCTCCAGCGCCGCCTGCTGCCGGTTGTTCTCCTGCTTCTTCTCGCCGCTGTTGCCCTTGACCCGCGCCCCCCGCTTGGAAGGCCGCCGCCCCACCCATGACTTCCGCCGCTCCACCACGCGGCCGCTGGTGATCTTCTTGACCATGTACAGTCCCTCCCGTGCTTCCATGCTGTTTTCCTCTCTCCCCCAAATTTTCCTGTATCTGCCCTCACGCGATAAAATAGCATAGGTCGCGCCCGCATCCCGCGCGGAGGCCTTCGCATTTCTCGCACCGGCATGAGCCCCTTGCGCCTGCCGCGCCATCCGGACACCGGGATGCCGTCCCGATGTCCCTCGCAAGAGGCCATCCCGGTAAACATAGGCTTTTAACCAGCGCACAGATACGCGCGTGCGCGTATCGTATATAATGTAAGGCTTGTCCTTCAGGCCCTCATATCGCCGCCCCAACGTGCCTACGTCCGTACCCCGCGCATCCAGCGCAGGCCTTCGACCCATCAGGGCAGCGATATCAAAGCCCGCTTCATCGCCGCAGCCCTCGCCCCTGTCCGGGGCGAGGGCTTTTTCGTTTTTACGCCTCCGCCGGCGTGGCCATCAGCTCCACCAGCGTCCCCGGCGCCTCCGCGCCGATGAGCGTTTCCACCCGCAGGTGCATCTCCGCGAACCGGCAGCCCTTGACCTCCAGCGGCGCGTCGCCGTAGCCGGAGGCCTCCGCCGCATCCAGCAGCGCCCGCAGCGTCTTCACCGTCACCATGCCGGGCGCCGCTGCGCAAGCCTCCATCGCGTCCACATTCTGCTTCTTCATGCTCTGTTCCTCCTGTACGCCGCCGGCCTGCGCCGGCTTTTTTGTTGTGTCCTCGCGCCGCGTCTGAACGGTGCGGGGCCGCAGCAGGCCCACCCGCTGCCGCCACTTGGCGAACCGCACCACGGGGATGCCCAGCTGGGCCGCGATCTCCGTGTCCGTCAGCCCCTCGCTCCACAGCCGCCGGGCCAGCTCCGTGTCGAAGGTGACGGGCCGCCCGCCCTTGTTTTCAGGGGGGGCTTTCAGCGCCCCGGCCTCGGCCAGCAGATCCTTGATCTCCTTGCGTGTGCAGACGTTCAGATCCGCCAGCACGCCGATCTGGGTCTGCTGGTTCCTGGCCTGCCGGTAGCTGGTCACGATCTCCTCCACCGTCATGGGGTATTTCCGCGCCATGCTCTCACTCCTCCGTCATCTCCAGCGCCACCTTACTGGCTGCCGTGACGCCCAGCCAGTTCATGGTCATGGCCAGTGCCTCTCGCAGCAGCTCGGCGGACAGTGCGCCGTAGCTGTCCGGGTCATTCTCCCGGATGGCCTTCCACATATCCTTCTGGACCTTTTTAATATTCTTCAGCAGGTCGTCGCACTCCTCCACCCGCTTGGCCAGATCTGCCCAGCTTTCCTTATCGCTGGCGTAGCCCCGCCCCCGCTGCTCTGTCATGGCGGCGACCGCCTCGGCCACCGCCGCTTGAAGATCGGCGTACACCTTTTCAGTCCCCACGGCTATACACCTCCAGCACCTCCAGGCCGTACAGGACGGCGGCCATATTCTCGATACGGCACTCTCTGGCGCCCTCCCAGTCCTGCGCAAACACGGCCGCATCCGCCGCGCTCATCAGTTCCAGCGATTTCCCCAGTTGCCACAACGCATTGTGCTTCGAATGTGCACCATGCTGGATGTAGCTGTCGATCACCTCAATGTCCGCGCCATAGTGCTCCCGCGCCTTGCCGATCAGGCGCTCCCGCTCGGTTATAATCTCCCCGGCTGTCTTGCCCCTCATGGGCTGGCTGATAAAAACCTTCATGTTTTTCTCCTTTCCGAATCACGATTCCCGATACTCCATAACGCTGTGGGGCCTGTCCGTGGTCTCCGGCCCCTCCAGCCTGCGGATGGCCACGCAGATGGCCGTGTATACCACCGCCGGCATCTCGCGGTTTTCCAGATACGCCCGCAGCGCCGCCGCTGCCTGTTTGTCACTCATCACCAACATCTACTCCACCTCCTGCACATAGCACCAGCTCTGAGGCGGACGCTTGAGGCGCAGGCTCTCGTTGCCGCAGGTTCCGTTGTTTTCCCAGTGCATAGCGCAACTGTCGCAGTACCAGTCGTGCGCACACGCCCTCCGGAAGGCATCCAGCCCCTTCGGTGCGTCATAGACCTTCAAGCCGGAGATGTGCAGGCCGTAGCCGGTCTTCGACTTCAAATAGGTGTGCATATCGCTGAGGCCGATGCACGACCATCTGGCCACCAGGTTCGTCGTGCTCTGTTCCTCCCCCTCAACGGAATAGGAGCCGCCGGGGCCGGATGTCACAAGGCGATAGACACGGTCGCAGGTGAACTCCCCGATGACCGCACCCTTTCTGTCGCCCCATCTACCCCTGTTCCATCCGGCAACGTCTCCGCCGAGTTCTGCGCGGAAAAAATCGTTCATTCCTTGCAGCGTGCAGTAGATATAGCACTTGAACGGCGTTTGCAGCTTTGGGCGAGTCTTGCGCACTTCGACGGTCTTTTCGCCGTTGCAAATCTTCTCGCACCACTTGGGCCGGATGCTGATAAGTACAGCCTTACTCATCCTGCGTCACCTCTGGGATATCCATCCAGTGCGTCACGGCCATTCCGTGCGTACCCTCGTGTTGGAAGTGCGGCCTCGGGTCAGTGGCGTAGTAGTCCAGTACCTGACAAAACACCATGCTCTGATATAGAACCGAATCCCGCTCTTTTCCAAACGTATACCAGCACAGATAGCGCCCATCTCTTTTGGGCCGCCGTTCAGTGACGGCCACCCGCTTTGCCCGCTCCCGCAGCACCGCGATCTCCTCGGCGTAGCGGGCACAGCGGTCCACCAGCTCCTCCAGCCGGTCGGCGGCATCCACGGCAATGCGGTCGCAGTCGCAGCCCGCATAGTCGACACCGTCAACCGACTCTTCCATGTGATAGGGGCAGGTTCTGCAATCCAGCTGCTGCCCCGGTACCTGTGACGAGCACCGCAGCGCCGCCGCGATCTTCTCAGTCTTCATCTCCGTATTCCTCCTCCAGCACGTCCAGCAGAGCCTCCATCACGAAGTCCCACTTCCGGGCCGTCAGCACCACATAGGCGCCGCCCGCCGTCCACAGCAGCAATGCCGCGCACGCCAGAATTTCCAGCACATTCATAAAAAATTCCTCCTGTCATTTTTTATAGGTGGGTAAGGTAAGCGGCGCTCACCTCGCTCCCCACCGTTTTTCCAGATATTTCCGCGTCTCCGGATCGGCGCGGTGCCAGTCCTCCCACATGTCCGGCGTCCAGTGCTTCCGGCTGCCCGCCGTCTCCTCCGCCGTGTACCGCTGCTGGGTGCGGGCCGTGTGGGTGATGGCCGCCGCCATCACAAGGTCGTCGTGCTCGCCCACCGCCGCCTGCGGCTTCCCGTGGGCATCATACACAAACACCACCATCTCCCCCAGCGTCCATTGGGACACCACCAGCTCCGGTGACTCCTCCATCACCGTGTGCAGCTCCGCCAGCGCCTGTGGCCGCGTCTTGCCGCTGGTCTCCCAGCCGAAGGCCTTGACCATGGTGTTGGCGTAGGTGTCAAACCGCTCCCGCTGGTACAGGCTGGGGTACTCCCACTCCTCCAGCTTCCGCTCCGGATAGGTGGAGAAGTTGACCTCGATGGCGGTCAGCGCGTCGTTGTAGTAACGTCCCAAGCAGTAGATCTGCCGGGCGTACAGGATCTCCGACTGCCGCTGCTGCAGCTCCGCCACCTGACGACCCGTCCGGTTGTCGATGACGAAGGCGGTGAAGCAGTCGCTGCCCTCCCCCGCCGTATCGCCGCCCAGGACGTAGGGTACCCCCTCCTCCGGCTCCTGCCAGATGCGGATGCCGCCCTTTTCCACCTCGGAAAACCGCCAGCCCTCCGGCTTTGCGCCTGTCTCCTCCGGTGACTCGTAGGTGAACCACCCAACCCGTGCAGGCTCCGGCGCGTGCATCCGCCGGACGGCCAGCGCCCGGTTGTCGAAGAACGGACGGCCCGACAGCAGGAACGCCTCCTCCGGCGTGTTGGGGTACTCCTGCCGGAACTTGTCCACATTGCCGCCGCAGTTGGCCTTGATGCACCACCGCCTCCACATCAGCTGCTCCGTGTCCAACCCGAAGTCCTTCTGCAGCTGCTGCTCCTCCTGGGTCCACGCCTCGCCGCCGGCGCAGGCCATCCGGTAGCCCTTCTCCATGTACCACGGCAGGAACACCGGCACCCACTCGTTGTCGCCGGCCACCGCACCGTCCCACAGGGCCTTGAAGTGCTCCACGCCGTTGGCGGTGCTCTCGATGACCACCATTGTCCCCGGGTCGTTGGGCACCGTCTGCATGACGCCCAGCAGCAGGTCCTCCTTGTTGCTGGGCCAGAAAGCGTACTCCGAAATATGTACGTTAGTCAGCGTATCCGAACGGCCCACGCCGCCCTTGCCCGCCGTCTGGCACCGGATGCTGCTGCGCAGACCGGGGCGGCGGCGTTTCTCGCCGTCGTCCCGGGTGGGGTTCTCGAACACCAGCTCCTTGGCGTTGCTGTTCTTCCGCAGGGGCCGCGCCCACGGGGGCAGGCAGTCGTAAAACAGCTTGTTCATCTTGAACAGGTTCCCCGTGGCCGTGGTATCGTGGGCCACGATGAGGGTCTTCACGTTGGGCCTCGTCACAGTGTCCTGAAACATCAGGCCCTCCGTCACGGTGGATATGCCCTCCTGCCGTCCCTTCAGCACGATGATGCGGATGGGCTTCCCTGCCGCCGCTTGCTGCCGGATCACGCCATACAGATGCTCCTGCGCCTCATTGAATACCAGCGGCGCCAGCTTCTGCTCCTTGGTGCGGATGCGCAGCAGGTGCTCACAGTACGCCTTGGGATTTCGCAGGTTCACGCCGTTCACGCGCTCACCCGCCGCACCTGATCGGCCAGCGCCCCCAGCGCCCGCCGGAGCTTTTCCTGCTCCCCGTCCGGCAGTGCCGTCAGCAGCTCCGCCAGCTTGTTCACATTGGCCACCGTCTGGTCAAACACCACCTTGAAGCGGGTCAGCCCCTCGTTGGCAGCCATAGCGGCCCGCTTGGCCGCCGCTTCCGCCTCCGCTTTGTAGCTCTTGGCGGCATCCATGGCGGAGTTGCGCTCCCGCTCGGCGTCTGCCGCACGGGCCTCCGCCGCCTTCTTGTCATCCAGCGCCTTCTCCAGTGCCTTTTGGGCCTTGTCCAGCTCGGCGGTCAGCTTCTCCGCCTTGGCCGCTGCGGCCTCCTGAGCCTCGGCTCTGGCGGCGGCGATCTGCTCCTCACTGGCGTTCACCGTCTGCACCGCCACCTCCACCGGGCGGCTGCGCAGCTGCTCCAGCTCGCCCCGCACCCGGGCCAACTCCTTCTGCGCCGCCATGGCGGTATCCTTGGCCTCCTGCACGTCGGAGGCGGCCTGCTCCGCCGCCTCCCGGGCCTTTTCCGCCTCTGCCTCCGCCTGGGCGGCAAATTCCTTCTGCTTGTCCAGCTCCCGCTGTACAGAATCCGCCTTCAGCTCCGCGATCTTCCGCTGCCGGACGGCCTCCTCCAGTTCCTTGGCCGTCATGTCCCGGGCGGTCTTTTCCGCCCCGTCCACAACGTGCTTTTCGGCGGCGAACTCCTCCCGCTCAGATTCCGGCAAAGCCAGTAATACCAAGGCTTTGCGGACGCCCAAATCCGCAACGGTTGCGGATTTGCCGTACTCCTTCCAAAGCCGGATATACTGCTGTGCGGAGCGCTCGGAAAACTCCACCTTTTTCTCCAGCCACGGCAGCCACTCCCCGTGGGAAAGCTGGCTTTTCGCCTCCGCCAGCCGCTTCCCGATCTCCAGAATGGCCATGCCCGCCTGCTGCTTGTAGAAGTTGATCTCCTCTGTGATGATGTCGATATCCCGCTGGTCGAACAACTCATCCAGCGCCTCCAATTCTGTCGCGGTCAACTCCTCGTCGATCATGGCGCCGGGACGGGCATTGCCGTGATAGTAGTCGCACTCCTTTTCCCTGCCATAAAAGCTGCACCGCCGCTCACACTCCGCCTGCAGCGGACACCTCTCATTTTTCATATTCATGTCGCATTCCTCCTGCTTTTCTTTTTGTTGGTCTTTTTCGGCAGCTTCGGCCTGCCGTCCTTTTCTCGTTTGCTTCCGTCCTTCAGCCATTTCAGCCATGGATCCAGCACCCCGGCGTACAGCTTTCTGGCACTCTCCCGGTCCGGGTTGTCGGCGCAGCCCTCCAGCTCATTCCGGTAGCCGTGTACCTGCACGATCCTGTTCCCGTTCATCTCAATGGTCGCCAGCGGCGTGTGGGGCCTGTCCCGCCGGCGCAGGAACAGGATAACGGTCCGGCCGTTGACGTGCCTGTCTGCGTAGCCGCCCACGCAGTGCTTCAGCGACTTGCCCTCGTCCACGATCTCATCGGCGTTGATGGGCGCACGGATGAGGAAGTCGTCCGTCCAGAACAGGTACTTCTCAGACAAACGGTGCAGCCGCTTTCTGTAGGCCTCCGCGGCAGCCTTCTCTACTTCTTTGTTCTGCGCCCGGAGGCGGTGGCGCTGTATGGCGCTCCACGCCGCCGTCACCCGGTCGTGTTTTTCCACAAGGTCCCGCGGCATGAGGATCAGTGGGTTCTCCATGTCCATCCCGCAGTTCTCCGCCGCATCCAGATAGTCCTTGTACAGCTGCAGCGCCCCTCTCCGGGTGCCGGAGCCAGGTCTGCCGCCCTCCTGCAGCGCTATCCTGTTCTTTTCCAGATAGGCCGTCAGCTTCTCCGCCGTGACGCCCAGCCGCTTCAGTAGTCGCACGGCGTAGTTCTCCTCGCCGCGGCCGATGGTGGCCTCTGTGAGCCACGCCGCGTTTTCCATGGTCATTTTCAGCGGCGTGTCCCTGTGCCGGATATACAGCCGTAGCACCCGCAGCGGCTCTCCCACGGAACACGCCGCCATCGCCTCCTTCGGCGTGCATTTCATAAAGTCTCTGGGCTTGTCCGCGTCCCATTTGATGATGTCGGCGTTCCGCACGCCGCGTCCCACAAGGTCCTTCACCGCGTCCTCCAGCCCCAGCTTCACCAGCATTTCGATCTGGCGGGTGTAAAAGCAGCACGCCGTCAGCAGCTCAATGAAGTCGTCCGAGGGGAGATGTATCTTTCTGAGGCCGCACCAACGCATAAAGCCCTTGTCCGCCTCCAGCAGCCCGATCACGTCATAGCTGGCGCCCAGCTCGGCACAGTAGGTGTAGGGCGAGTGGATCTGCCACATACCGCCCTTGCGTCCGTTGCTCTTGCCGGGCGCAGTCTGGCGCCGGTAGCTCATGGGTGTGCCGCCGCTGCACCACCACGGCCGCGTGGCCTGCTCCGCCACGCCCGGCGTAAAGCGGTACACGCCCAGCAGCTTCATCTCCGGCAGTTTCGTCAGTATCGGCTCACCGTTCATGCCGACGCGGCTGTAGTTCTTGTCGCAGTCCCACGCCGTGGCCCACAGGGTGCCCCGCCACTGCCGCAGGATGACCGCCCGCCGGAAGCTCCACAGGTTGGCCCGCCCGCCGGAGTACCGCAGCTCCTTCACCGTGACCTCCGCGCCGCAGTAGGGGCACCTGCAGCGCCTTTTCACCGTGGGCGAATGGTCCCAGCCGTTCCGGGGCTCCGGCGTGTGCGGCGCGCTCAGGACGCGCAGCTCGTCGGCGTTGTCCGTGTCCGGCTTGACGAAGGTATGCCGCCGGCAGCAGGTGGTCCATATCTCGCCCTTGCCGCAGCGCTTGAACAGGAAGTGCCGGAACAGATCGTTGACCTGCTCCATCTCCTGCGCCGTCGGCTTCGGCGCCAGTCGCTCCAGTTGGGCGGCCCTCTCCTTTTCGTTGACCATGGCGCTCACCAAAAGTCCGTCAGATCCAGCACCACCGCCTTGTGCTCCTGCGGCACAGGCGCTTCCTGCGCCGCCACATCGTGCTCGCTCATGACAATGGTCAGCTTCATGGTCACAACGCAGCCGGGGAAGAAAAATGCCGCCGCCCGCTTGTAGGCGTCAAGGTCGCTCAGGCTGTTTCCGGCCCCCTTGACGGTGGCCCTGATACAATCCTCCACGCTGCCGCCCTGTATCACTGCCCGGGCGAACTCCTCGTCCTGCCGGCAGAAGTCCTCCAGCGCCCGCACCACCGGCTTGAAAACAACGCCCTCGCAGCGTCCGGCAGGGCATTTCGCCTTCCGCAGCTTTTCGAGGGCCTGTTCAATACTCGTACTCATTCGCGCATTCCTCCTGTCCTTCATCACACCCCGGCGTTCAGCCGTCGGAAATAGTTTTTCTTCGCCGCTCTGGCGCGGCGCTCCTCGATCTCGGCCTCGCTGCGGCAGTGGTCGCACACCACGCCGCTGCCGTGGAACCATGTGCCGCACCGGCAGCACACGTTCCGTATCACCGGCCGCTTCTCCTGCAGCTCACACATGGTCGCCACGGCGCCCCACCGGACGCCCCAGAACCGGGCCGCCTCCACGGTGGCCTGCTCCCAGTTCTCCGCGATCACCGGGGCCGTCACATGGCCCTCGCAGGCCACGAACCACAGCCATTCCTTCTTTGCCGCCGCCATGGCGGTCACCTCCTTTTTGAATCCAGATTCCGCCGCTGCATCAGCCGCGCCGTCCGCGCTCTGGCGTACCAGCGCATCACGTCCGCCGCGTCCTTGGTCTCCCGCTTGGCGGACCGGAGCTTGTCCATCTCCGCCTGATACGCGCCGTAGGCGTCGCAGCGCCACGCGCCGCTTTCATCGGTCCCGTGGCACCCCACCCGCCGGTCAGCGCAGTCCCGGCAGGGCGGCTGCGGCACGCCGCGCACCTCACCCACGGTGACCACCGCCCAGCTTGTCCACCAGACGGATCACGCCGCAGGCCAGCGTGGCCGCCCCTATGTAGGTGCAGATCCACCCGAATACTGTCATGACCCTGTCCTCCTTTGTGTGTTGTCCTCGCTTGCCGGATAGAAGCGGACCTTCCCGGCGAAAAGCTCGTTGAGCATCGTCACCTTGATAGCCGTCCCCAGCTGTCGGCGCTGCTCCGCGTTCAGCGTGTCCACGTCCGTCTCCACGCCGTTCACCTTGACGTAGGCCTTCACCGTAATGGGCGGCCGTTCCCTTTTCGCCATGCCGTCACGCTCCTTCCTTCGATAATTGATTTTTATGCCCCGCCGGGGCTGTCCTATGGCTCTTGCTAATTTTTCGCCAATGTGCTACCATACCCCTCGGAAGGGGGTGAAATCATGTCTGACTCGCCGCGTCACTTCACGTCGCACGATGCTCTTGAGGCTTATTTTCTGATCGACTGTCTGCGCCACCAGATCGAGCGCAAGAGCAGACTGCTCAAAAGAGACCGCTTTCTTCTCCGGAAGATCGACCACCTGACGGGCCGCCTTTCCTACATCTACCCGGAGATGCACTTTGTGAACGACTCATCCCATTCCGACCAGCCGGAACGCCTGGCTCATTGACCCCTCGATGCTCTCGTAACATACATTTGTGATGAAAGGTGGGATATTTGGTGAAACGTCAAGCTCAATCCTTTTTTGAAGACGAATTCCCCACACCAGTTACTTACAGCGAACCGGAAGCCTGCCCGCTCTGCCACTTTGCAATCGTGCCTAATCGCATAGATGAGGAATGGTATAAGGACGATTTAGGCAATCGCCATCTCGCCGTCTTCTATACCTGTCCGCATTGTTTCCGTCCCTTTGTTGCTCACTTTATGGACAGTGAACTACCCGATTGCCCTATGTCCCCCTACCTCGATTACTGTGCGCCTGAGTTCTATTCCGCGCAGCAGTTCGAGGATAGTATCAAAGACTTGTCACCGCAGTTTGTGAAAATCTACAACCAAGCCCTTGAAGCGGAAAGTCGCGGCCTTGATGAGATAGCCGGTATCGGCTACCGGAAAGCCCTGGAGTTTTTAGTCAAGGACTACTGCAAGCACGTGTACCCGGAAAATGGCGACAAGATTGAGAGACTCAGCTTAAGCCAATGTATCTCTAACTACATTACATATGAAAAAATCAATACACCTGCCAGTCGTGCCGTATGGATCGGCAACGATGAAACGCATTATATCCGGAAGTATGAAAACCGCGATGTGTCGGATATGAAGAAATTCATCGCAGCCATCTTGCATTACATCAGCATGGAACTTGCCGTAGAGGACGCCGCTTCAATGTCTCCGGCTCATTGAACCGGGTACGTCCCCAGCAGCTTCCCGTCAAGGCTCCAATACTTGGCTACGATACGAAACGGATCTTCTGGTGTACCGTGCCCGACCTCCTCTTTGGTCTCGATCACCGTCACCACTCTTGCGCTGTCCACCCCTCTTGGTTCGACAGCGCATTTTTCTTTTGCGTTTTTCACGTCCAATTCCCTCCTCCCCTCGGCTGTTTTTTCATGCCCTCTTTTAAGAGCACTTGCATAAAGTCATCCAGCATTCCTGTACGTACGCGGGTCAACGTTCAGCAGCAGGCAGAGTGACAGATACGCATAGACATTCAGCTTCGTCCGCCCCGCCAGAGCGGATTGCAGCGTCGAATACTTCACGCCTGACCGCCTGCTTGCCGCAGCCATTGTCATGCTGCGCTTATTCAGCTCCCGCCGAATCATTTCTTCTGGTGTCATAGTTTCCTCCGTTTACACTTCGTATCAGCCGCCGCCGGATCGCGGCCTGCTCCTCTGCGCTGGCCATGCGGAAGTCCTCAAGAAAGCGTTCCTCGTCCGGTGTCAGTTCTGCTCCGTCCTCGAACAGCAGCCACCAATCAACACCGAGCACTCTCCCGATTTTTTTCGCACTGTCTACGGACGGAGCACTCTTTCCGTTTTCGATGTTGCAGTAGGTTGCCTGTGCGACTCCCACTGCCTTTGCTACTTCGCCCTGCTTGAGTCCAAGTCTTTCGCGTACATATCGAATGTTCACCACTTAACATCGTCACCTCCTTAGTTAGGTTTAACCTAACATAGCATAGGTTTGCCCTATTGTCAATAGGTTTAACCTAAAATATTAGTCTTGCCCTAACCTATTTGCCGTGTTAACATATGCCTTAATGAAAAGGAGATGATAAAATGCCCGCTTGCCCCAACAATATCCTCAAAGCGCGTGAACGCGCCGGCATGAGTCAAAAGGAGGTTTCTATAACCTTGAACGTTAAAGCGCCGTCTATTTCCGGTTGGGAAAATAAAAAGAATTACCCCACCGCCGAAAACTTAAAGCAGTTATCTGCACTATTCTGTGTCTCCACAGATTATCTTCTTGGACTCTCTGATGACCCCCAACTCGGAACCCCCTCTTCAAACCGCTGGGACGGTAGTATGCTTATCAAGCTTCGGGAGAATAGCGGGGAATCCGCCACACAAGTTGCCGATGCCATCGGAGTGTCCGAGGCCCTGTACAACAGCTATGAACGCGGATTGTCTGAACCCACCATTACACATCTTGAACTCCTCGCTGATCACTTCTGTATGGATGTTGACAGTATTTTGAAGCGAAACTTCTACATGGTTGAAAATGAAAAAATTGTAACGGGGAGTTTCCGCGTCACAAAAGAGGAACAGTCGCTAATTGAGCTCTATCGCCAAGCATCCGAAGACGACAGAGCCGCCATACTCTGTATTCTTAATAAATACAGAAAAAACCCCTCCGCGTCCGGCGACAAGGCAATGTGATCCATGTAGACTTTAAGCGCCGATGAGAAAAGGCCAGCCCGCCCCGGTTTCCCGGAACGGGCTGGCTCATAAATATAAGTTGGTACCCACAAGGAGGCCCCCATGACTGAGTTCAAAACCGCTGCCGCCTACATCCGCGTGTCCACCGACGATCAGGTGGAGCTTTCCCCCGCCTCCCAGCTGGTGGAGATACGCAAGTGGGCCGCCGCCAACGACTACCTGGTGCCGGATGAGTTTGTCTTTGTGGACGAGGCCAAGACCGGCCGTAAGGTCACGGGCCGTGACGAGTTCCGTCGGCTCATCGCCACCGCCAAAACAAAGCCCAAGCCCTTTGACGCCATCCTGCTCTGGAAGTTCTCCCGCTTCGCCCGCAACCGTGACGACGCCGTGTACTACAAGAGCATCCTCCGCAAACAGCTGAAGATCGACGTCATCTCCATCAAGGAGCCTATTGACGAGGGCAAAATGGGCGTCATCATGGAATCCATGATCGAGGCCATGGACGAGTATTACTCCATCAACCTCGCCGAGGACGTCAAGCGCGGCATGGAGGAGAAGCACCGGCGCGGCGAGCTCCAGTCCAATCCCGCTTTCGGCTATACCGTAGTGGACAACGTGCTCACGCCATCGCCGGAGGAGGCCATGTATGTCCGCGAGATGTTCCGCCGGTACAACGAGGGCGAGGGCTGTTATACGCTGGCCCGCTGGCTCAACGCCGCCGGCGTCCGCACCCATCGCGGCAGCCCCTTTGAAAACCGCACCGTAGAGTACATCCTTCGCAATCCCGTGTACATCGGCAAGCTGCGCTGGAATCCCGCCGGCCGCTCCCGCCGGAACTTCGATGATCCCAATATCATTCTTGTGGACGGCAAGCATGAGCCTCTGGTCAGCGAGGAACTGTTCAACCAGACCCAGCAGCGCATCGCTCAGGCCAAGGCCGCCATGCCCTACCACGGCCGCCCCCTCGGCAGCAACAAGGACTGGATCAGCGGTCTTGTCCGCTGCGCCTCCTGCGGCGGCACCATGGTTTTTGCCAAGCCTAACTGGTGGAAATGCAACAACTATGTGCGGGGCCGCTGCACCACGTCTCAGCATATCAATGGCGACATTCTGAAGGATGCCATCCTCCGCCGCCTGCAAGCCGACGCCAGCACTGCCGATGATCTTCACTATGAGATCCTGCGTGTCACGGAAAAAGCCGGTGACGTTATGGCTACACTCCGCACCCAGCGCGTTTCTACCGAGCGCCGACTGGAACGCCTACGAGAGGCTTTTCTCTCCGGTATTGATACCATGGAGGAATACCGCCAGGCTAAGGAGGAGGCGCAGACCCAGCTCCAGCGCATCGACGATGCCATCCGTGATGCCGAGAAGGAGAACCACCGGCGCGGCGATCCGAAGCTCATGCGCAGCGCCATTCGGCAGGCACTGGCCACCATCACCAACGAAAGCGCCACTCTGGAGCAGCGCTGCACCGCCGCCCGCTCCATCATCGAGCGCATCGACTGGGACAAGGCGCAGAACCAGTTGACCATCCATTACCGGCTCCTGCTGGACTAATCTATTTTTTTACCCTTTATCGTAGCTTAATGGAGTAAGGGCCCCCGTACTGGGAAATAATCAGCGCCGCCAGTCTGGGGTTGGCGTTTTTGATCTTCACCGGGTATTGCAGCTTCTTCTCATAGACAAACATCAGTCGTTCCCTCCTTTGTCCCAGGGCCACGGGTCATCCAGCCAGCGGAAGCTGCCCTCGGTGATGTCCGTCTGCAGCAGCGGGCCGTAGGCCTCCTCATATTTGGCGCGCCCCTCCCGGCCCAGCCGGATGTAGCTCCAATACAGCTCCAGCGCCTGCTGGTCGTTGGGGTGGGTGGTCAGGTACAGCCCCAGCTCGTCGATGGCGAAGTCCAGCGCCATCAGCTCCAGCAGGGCCTCGTTTACCTTGGGAAAGCGGGAGCGCAGCTCCTTGCGGAACGGCAGGTCCAGTCCCGGGAACAGCGTGCCCTGCAGCAGCGCCTCCCGGTTCTCGTAGCGCTGGGCGTTCTCGTGCTGCATGGCGATATAGGGAAACGCCATATTGCCGCAGGTGCCGGGCAGCAGGCCGTCCATCTCGCGGCAGGCCGCATCGCTGCGGGGCGCCATGTCGCGGGCCGCGCTGTCCCGCGCCGCCGCCGCGGCGGCAGTCGTTCTCTCCGTATACAAGAGATATTCCTCCTTTGAAGTGGTCATATCGGATCGAGCCGGAAACGGCTCACCTCATTCTATGTACCGGCGGCGCGGCGGGCGCCTGACGGGACGGCGGAAAATTTTCCGGAAACTTTTGCAAAAACAGGAGATTTACGCCGGGAACTGTGGTACAATGGTGCGGATATCGCGGACGGCCCTTTCCTCCCGGCGGAGGAGGGCCGCAAAATACAGGCAAGGAGACACTGCCATGAAGGTCACGCTGCAACATCTGACCAAGAGATTCCCCAACCGCAACAAAAAGGCGGGCGGTGATGTCATCGCCGTCAACGACTTCACGTTTGAGATCCCCGACGGACAGCTCATCGGCCTGCTGGGCCCCTCCGGCTGCGGCAAGAGCACGGCGCTGAACCTCATCAGCGGCCTGCTGGAGCCTACGGAGGGACAGATCTTCTTCGGTGAGGACGATGTGACCCATCTGCCGCCGGAGAACCGGGGCGTGGGGCTCGTGTTCCAGAACTACGCCCTGTATCCCCACCTGACGGTGCGGCAGAACATCACGTTCCCGCTGGAGAACCTGCGGGGCGCGGACAAGCTCACCAAGGCGGAGATGGCGGAGCGGGCGCTGGACGCCGCCGGACTGGTGCAGCTGGAGGGTCTGATGGACCGCAAGCCCAGTGAGCTGTCCGGCGGACAGCAGCAGCGCGTGGCCATTGCCCGGGCATTGGTGAAGCGTCCCCGGGTGCTGCTGCTGGACGAGCCGCTGTCCAATCTGGACGCGCGGCTGCGGCTCCAGACCCGTGAGGAGATCCGCCGCATCCAGCGGCAGACCAGCGTGACCACCGTGTTCGTCACCCACGATCAGGAGGAGGCCATGAGCATCTCCGACATGATCGTGGTGATGAGGGACGGCGTGGTGCAGCAGATCGGCAGGCCGCAGGACGTCTACGACAGCCCCGTGAACCTGTTTGTCGCCAAATTCCTGGGCACGCCGCCCATCCATGTCTTTGACGGGCGCATCCGGGACGGCAGGCTGTACATAGGCGGCGCAGCGGTACTGGACGCGGAGGGTGTCGGCGACCAGCCGGTATACGCCGCCGTCCGTCCGGAGGGCTTCGTGCTGGCCGATGACGGCCCTCTCACCTGCGGGCTGGACCGTGTGGAGGTGATGGGCCGGGACATCAGCGTGGTATGCACCCACCCGGACTGTGAAAACGCGGCCATCCGCGCCATCATCAACGCCGACAGCCGCGTAGATACCACCCGGGAAACGGTGTGCTTTGCCCTGAAGCCCCATAAGGTGTTCCTGTTCCATCGGGAGGAGCAGACGCGGCTGGCCTGCACCCTGAGGTGACACCATGGACAAACGAAATGCCAAGGGCTGGCTGTACCTGCTGCCCGCCATCGCCTTTCTGGGCGTGTTCATGGTCTACCCGCTGGTGGACGTGTTCGTGTACTCTTTCGAGGAGGGGTACAACTCCGCGTCCCAGACGTTTTCCGGCGTGGGCCTCTTCAACTACCGCTATGTGCTGCGGGATCCCTACTTCCTGCAGGCACTGAAAAACACGTTCATCCTCGTCATCATCACCGTACCAGTGTCCACGGGCCTTGCCCTGCTGATCTCCCTGGGACTCAGCTCCATCGAGAAGCTGCGGGGCCTGTTCCAGACCGTGTATTTCCTGCCCTACGTCACCAACACGCTGGCGGTGGGTCTGGTGTTCATGATCCTGTTCAAAAAGACCGCCTATACCGACGGTCTGGTGAATGTGATGCTCCACTGGTTCGGCAGCCCCGGCGTGGACTTCATCGCCGGGCCGTACTGGGCCAAGATGTTTGTGCTGTGCTTCTACACCGTGTGGGTGGTTCTGCCCTTCAAGATCCTGATCCTCACCAGTGCGCTGGCCTCGGTGAAGCAGGACTACTACAACGCCGCCCGCATCGACGGCACCTCCCGCTGGCGCATCTTCACCCGCATCACCCTGCCCATGATCTCCCCCATGATCTTCTATCTGGTCATCACCGGCTTCATCGGCGCATTCAAGGCATACAGCGACGCGGTGGCCCTGTTCGGCGTGGATCTGAACGCCGCCCAGATGAACACCATGGTGGGCTATGTCTACGACATGCTGTACGGCGACTCCGGCGGCTACCCGTCCTTCGCGTCGGCGGCAGCCATCATCCTGTTCACCATCGTGCTGACCATCACCTGCATCAACCTACTGGTGAGCCGGAAGCACGTCCATTACTGAGAGGAGGCGACGCTGTGGACTCCCATACCGACTATAAGCAGATTGAGCTGGCCGCGCGCCGCCGCAGGGCGGTGCGCCGCGCCGTCACCTATGTGCTGCTGGCGCTGTGGGCGGTGATCGTGCTGTTCCCCTTCTACTGGATGGTGCTGACCTCCATAAAGAGCTACAGCGCGTACAGCGCCGAGCGCATCCCCGCGTTCTTCACCCTGTCCCCCACGCTGCAAAACTACCACGATGCCTTCACCGCCGTGCCGCTGGCTCGCTACTTCCTGAACACGCTGGTGTTCACCGTGGCCACCACCGCCATTATGCTGGTGGTCATCACGCTGGCGGCCTTCGCCTTCGCGCGGCTGAATTTTCGTGGCAAGCATCTTGCCTTTACACTCTTTCTGGCACTGATGATGATCCCCAATGAGCTGGTCATCATCACCAACTTTGTGACCATCACGGACGCCGGCCTGCGCAACACGTTCTGGGGTCTGATCCTGCCGTCGGTCACGTCGGTGTTCTACATCTATCTATTAAAGGAGAACTTCGCCCAGATCCCCGACGAGCTGTACTACGCCGCCAAGGTGGACGGCACCTCCGACTTCAAGTACCTGTGGAAGGTGATGCTGCCCATCTGCCGCCCCACGGTGGTGACCATCGTCATCCTGAAGGTCATCGAGTGCTGGAACTCCTATGTGTGGCCCCGCCTCATCACCGACGATGAGAACTACTTCCTGGTGTCCAACGGTATTCAGGCCATACGGGAAAACGGCTTCGGGCGGGAGAATATCCCCGCCATGATGGCGGCGGTGGTGGTCATCTCCGTACCGCTGATCGTGCTGTTCCTCCTGTTCCGCAACAAGGTCATGGAGGGCGTTTCGAGAGGAGGCACCAAGGGATGATGAAAAAAGTGCGGCTCCCCGCGCTGCTGCTGGCGCTGCTCTCCCTGCTGACGCTGTGCTGCTGCCACGGCTCCCGCGGGCAGAACGCCTTCTCCGTGCCGGACAGCTTTGACGAGTCCCGGCAGTACGAGATCACGTTCTGGGCCAAGAACGACACCAACAAGACCCAGGTGGATATCTACAACAAGGCCATCGACGATTTTCAGGCGCTGTACCCCAATATCTCCGTGCGGCTGCGGCTGTATACCGACTACGGCAAGATCTATAACGACGTGATCACCAATATCGCCACCAACACCACGCCCAACGTGTGCATCACCTACCCCGACCACATCGCCACCTACCTCACCGGCGCCAATGTGGTGACACCGCTGGACGCCCTGTTTGCCGACGAGCAATACGGGCTGGGCGGCAGTGCCCTCCGGTACGACGGGCCGACGCAGGCGGAGATGATCCCCCAGTTTCTGGAGGAGTGCAGCTTTTCCGGCAGTCACTACGCCGTGCCGTTCATGCGCTCCACCGAGGCGTGCTATGTGAATAAGACCTATGTGGAGGCGCTGGGCTATGAGCTGCCGGAGACGCTGACGTGGGACTTTGTGTGGGAGGTGTCCGATGCGGCGGCCGCGGCTAAAAACCCCGACGGCACCTTCGCCGTCAACGGGCAGGAGGTGCTGCTGCCCTTCATCTACAAGTCCACGGACAACATGATGATCCAGATGCTGCGGCAGAAGGGTGCCGGCTACTCCACGGACAGCGGCGAGGTGCAGATCTTCAACGACACCACGGAGGAGCTGCTGTACGGCATTGCGTCCCACACCGCCAGCGGCGCATTCTCCACATTCAAGATCTCCGGCTACCCCGCCAACTTCCTGAACGCGGGACAGTGCCTGTTCGCGGTGGACTCCACCGCCGGCGCCACCTGGATGGGGTCCCACGCGCCGCTGAGCGACATCAGCGCCGACAAATATGTGGACTTCGAGACGGCGGTGATGACGGTGCCCCAGTTCGACCCGGAGCACCCGCAGATGATCTCCCAGGGCCCGTCGGTGTGCGTGTTCAACAAGGACGATCCCCAGGAGGTGCTGGCCTCGTGGCTGTTCGCCCAGTACCTGCTGACCAACGACGTGCAGATCGCCTATGCCCAGACGGAGGGCTACGTCCCCGTCACCGCCAAGGCCCGGCAGGATGCCGCCTATCAGGACTATCTGGCCCGGGAGGGCGAGGACGACCAGCTGCACTACGACGTAAAGCTCAAGGCCTCCCGCCTGCTGCTGGACAATGTGGACAACACCTTCACCACGCCGGTATACAACGGCTCCGCCTCCCTGCGGAACGCCGCGGGACAGCTCATCGAGGATGTGACCAAGTCCGTCCGCCGCAAAGAGACGGTAGACGCGGCCTATATGGCAAAGCTGTACGACAGCGTTACGTCCCTGTACCGGCTGGATCAGCGGGGCGCCCTGTCCGCCGGCAGTGAGGATCTGGGGCCGCTTCCCGCTTCGGCAAAGGCGCTGCTCATCACGCTGGGCTGCACATGGGCGCTGATGGGCGTCTACGGCGGCGTGCAGCTGGTGAAAAAGCGAAACAGGCATTGATTTATTGACAGAATGCGTTATAATGGGACGGGTGTGCGAAACGGCACCCGTCCCATTCACCGTTTTTCGGTACAAAAAAGAGGAGTAACAACATGAAAAAGCTTTTTACCCTGCTGCTGGCGCTGGTGATGGCGCTGTCCATCGCCGGCTGCGGCAAGACCAACACGGAGCCTGATACGCCGGATACCCCCGACGACGGCGGCGATGCCGCTGTCACCGTTATGACCCACGCGGAGTTCGATGCCGCGGACGTGGATTCCCCCGTCATCGTGGAGACGTACATCCAGGCCCGCCAGGGCTGGTGGGAGAAGGACGGCGTCGGCGTGGCCACGTTCTATACCCAGGCCGATGACGGCGCGTACTTCCTGTACAACATGCCCTGCTCCAAGGACGAGTACGACACCCTGCTGGTAGAGGGTGCCAAGATCCGCGTCAGCGGCTACAAGGCCGAGTGGTCCGGCGAGGTGGAGATCATCGATGCTACCTGTGAGCTGCTGGAAGGCTCCAAGGTCTATGAGGCGCTGGATGTCACCTCCCTGCTGGGCAGCGACGAGCTGATCCAGCACCAGAACGAGAAGGTGGCCTTCAAGGGCATGACCGTTGTGGCCTCCAACGACGCCGGCGCCCCGTTCCTGTACAACTGGGACGGCTCCGGCTCCGAGGGCGACGATCTGTACTTTAACGTCATGCTGAACGACAGCATCTACACCTTCGTGGTGGAGAGCTACCTGTGCGGCCCCGGCTCCGACGTGTATGAGGCTGTCAAGGCCCTGAACGTGGGCGATGTCGTGGACATGGAGGGCTTCCTGTACTGGTATGAGGGCGTGAACCCCCACATCACCTCCGTGGTCAAGGCGGCTACCTGAATTCTCTGAAAGACAAGGCAAGGGACGGCGAAAGCCGTCCCTTGCCTTGTCTTTTCGTTTATTTCCGCGTCCGCTTTTCCTTCTCGCGGCGCAGCTTCTCGTCCACCTTTTTCATGATGCGCAGACACAGCGCCGAGCTGGCGCTCAGCAGTGCCACCGCCACCGCGAATTCTTTCTTTTTCATGGGGATGCGCCTCCTTCCCTGCTTGTCGGGCAATTAACAGTTTTTTCCTTTTCTGAGCGGGCGGAACGCCCTCCCGCGGCTCCAGTATAGCATGTTATCGTGCAAAAGGCAATTCCCACCGCTGGTGGGGAAAACCCCCGTTTTCCCCGCGTATGTTGTGTTTTCCCGCATTTCGCCGATTCGTTCACTGAAATACGTTGTGGAATTGACGAGACAAATGCGCGGTTTTTTGTTTGGAATGCCAAAAATGAAACCGGCCCCTTTTTTCTCCGCTCCGCTTTATTTACTTTGCGGTGATTTTGTGCTTTAATCAGCTATGTACAAAGTGGAACGAAATGTGCATTCACGGAATCAACATTATTTGAGGAGGAAAACATTCATGGTACAATTTGCAAGCAGAATGGACCTGCTGAAGGGCTCCGAGATCCGCGAGCTGCTGAAGCTGACCGCACAGCCCGACATCATCTCCTTTGCCGGCGGTATGCCCGCTCCCGAGCTGTTCCCCGTGGAGCAGATGATGGAGGCCTCCGTGGCCGTCCTGAAGGAGAATGGCCGCGCCGCTCTGCAGTACTCTACTACCGAGGGCTTCCCCCGTCTGCGTGAGCAGATCGCCGAGCGTATGCTGGCAAAGAACAACATCCACACCGACAAGGATCACATTCTGGTGACCTCCGGCTCCCAGCAGGGTCTGGATTTCTCCGGCCGCGTGTTCCTGAACCCCGGTGACGTGGTGCTGCTGGAGAGCCCCTCCTATCTGGGCGCCGTCAACGCCTTCAAGGCCTGCGAGCCCAAGTTCATCGAAGTCCCCACCGATGACGGCGGCATGATCATGTCCGAGCTGGAAAAGATCCTGGCTACCACCGAGCGGGTGAAGATGATCTACGTCATCCCCGATTTCCAGAACCCCACCGGCCGCACCTGGGATCTGGATCGCCGTCATAAGTTCATGGAGATCATCAACAAGTACGAGATCCCCGTCATCGAGGATAACCCCTACGGCGAGCTGCGCTTCGAGGGCGAGTATATGCCCGCGCTGAAGAGCTTGGACACCAAGGGCCTGGTCATCTATCTGGGTACCTTCTCCAAGATCCTGGCGCCCGGCTACCGTCTGGGCTGGGTCTGCGCCGACGATGAGATCCTGGCCAAGTACAACTTCATGGAGCAGGCAGCCTCCCTGCAGGCTTCCACCGTCGGTCAGATGGAGACCTCCAAGTGGATCGATATGTTCGATCTGGACGCCCACGTCAACACCATCCGTGAGTGCTACAAGAAGCGCCGCGCCGTGATGCTGGAGACGCTGGCCAAGGAGCTGCCCGAGCCCTGCACCTTCACCCGTCCCGAGGGCGGTCTGTTCGCATGGGTCGTGCTGCCCGAGTACATGGACGCCAAGGACCTGCAGATGAAGTGCCTGGCCAAGAAGGTGGCCTTTGTTCCCGGTGGCTCCTTCTTCCCCAACGGCGGCCACGAGAACACCCTGCGTCTGAACTACTCCTGCATGCCTGAGGAGAAGATCGTTCAGGGCATCACCGCTCTGTGCCAGACCATCCGGGAGAACCTGAAATAAGCAAGGAGACACTGCATCCATGAAAGACGTCAAAGTGCTCATCGGCAACTACGGCAGCGGAAAGAGCGAGCTGGCTCTGAACTTCGCCATGCAGGCAGCCGCCCGCGGTGACAGGACGGAGCTGCTGGATCTGGATATGGTGAACACCTACTTCCGGCTGACCGAGCGGGGCAAGATGGTGGAACAGAAGGAGATCCGGCTGGTCTCTCCCAACTTCGCCTGCTCCGGTATCGAGACGCTCTCCCTCCCCGCCGAGGTGTCATCCGCCTTTGTACTGGATTGGGATACGGTCATTTTCGATGTGGGCGGCGACGATGTGGGCGCCACGGCGCTGGGCCGCTACCATCAGGACTTTATGGCACTGGAGCCGGGTGCTCTGGAAGTGCTGAACGTTGTAAATATTCGTCGCCCTCTTGCCAGCACGGTGGAGAAGATCCACCGGCTGCAGGAGGGAATGCAGACCCATGCCAGATTGCAGATCACCGGTATGATCAACAATACCAACCTGTCCACCATGACCAGTGCGGACGATCTGTGGGACGGCTACGAGGTGCTGCGGCAGGTCGTCGACCTGACCGGTATCCCTGTGGCCTATACCACCGGCAAGAAGGAGTTTCTGGACGCCTTCCTGGCCCGCGACCCGGACCCGAAATATGTGGGAAAGCCCGTGGCCATCGACGTGTACATGCACCGTGACTGGGATTCCTACATCGAGTATGGACTGAACACCAAGAACCCGCACAAGGATATGTATTAAACCCCGCATACCTCCCCTTTTCGGGGGTAGTAGATACAAACAGCAAGAGGAATTTGAGGAAAAGAGGTGTAGAGAGTGGTAAGAGTTACCATCGACGAAAACCTGTGCAAGGGCTGCGGCCTGTGCGCAAGAGCCTGTCCCAAGCACATCATTGAGTTGTCCAAGACTCGCATCAACGCTAAGGGCTATCATCCGGCGGAGGTCATCAACATGGAAGCCTGCATCGGCTGTACTTCCTGTGCCCGCACCTGCCCTGATGTGGTAATCCGTATTGAAAAAGACTAAGGAGGAAAAAACATGGCTTTGACTCTTATGAAGGGTAGCGAAGCTATTGCGGAAGCCGCCATTCGTGCCGGCGCACGCTATTTCTTCGGTTACCCCATCACTCCGCAGACGGAGATCCCCGAATACATGTCCGCACGTATGCCCGAGGTCGGCGGCTGCTTCCTGCAGGCCGAGTCCGAGGTCGCGGCTATCAACATGGTCTACGGTGCCGCCGGCACCGGCGCCCGTGTCATCACCTCTTCTTCCAGCCCCGGCGTGTCCCTGAAGCAGGAAGGTATTTCCTACTGCGCGGGCGCCATGGTCCCCTGCGTCATCGTCAACGTGATGCGCGGCGGCCCCGGTCTGGGCAATATTCAGGCCTCTCAGGGCGACTATTTCCAGGGCGTCAAGGGCGGCGGCAACGGTGACTATCACCTGCTGACCTTCGCTCCCTCCTCCGTGCAGGAGTTCATCGACCTGATGATGGGCGCTTACGACAAGGCTGAGAAGTATCGCATTCCCGTTCTGTTCCTGGCCGATGGTATCATCGCCCAGATGATGGAGCCCGTGGAGCTGCCCGAGATGGTGGACTACAAGGTGGATCCCGAGAAGAAGCCTTGGGCCTGCACCGGCTGGAAGCCCGGCGACGATCCCGCGAAGCGCGGCATCATCAACTCCATCTATATCGACACCGAGAGCCTGGCTGTCCACAACGACGAGCTGCAGGCTATGTACAAGAATGTCGTCGACAATGAGCAGATGTGGGAGACCTACAACTGCGAGAACGCCGACTACATCATCACCGCCTTCGGCACCGTGGCTCGTATCGCCAAGAGCGCTATCGCCGAGCTGAAGGAAAAGGGCATCAACGTCGGTCTGGTTCGTCCCATCACCGTGTGGCCCTTCCCCTATGACGCTGTGCGCGAGGCTTGCTGCCAGCCCAGCGTGAAGGCCGTTCTGGACGTGGAGCTGAACGAAGGCCAGATGCTGGAGGACGTGAAGCTGGCCATCAACGGCGCCAAGCACGTGGACTTCTTCGGTCACTGCGGCAGCCAGATGCCCTCTACCACCGAGATCGTTGAGAAGATCCTGAGCATGAAGGAGGGTAAATAAGATGGCTGTACTGTTCGAAAAGACAAAGCTGCTGACTGACAAGCAGTTCCATTACTGCCCCGGCTGCAACCACGGTATCATTCACCGTCTGGTGGCCGAGGTCATCGATGAGATGAACCTGGATGGCAAGGTCATCGGCGTGGCTCCCGTGGGCTGCTCCGTGTTTGCCTATGACTACTTCAACTGCGATATGTACGAGGCTGCTCACGGCCGCGCTCCCGCAGTTGCCACCGGTATCAAGCGCGCTGTGGGCAAGGACACTCTGGTGTTCACCTATCAGGGCGACGGCGACCTGGCCTCCATCGGCACCGCCGAGATCGTTCACGCCGCTCACCGCGGTGAGAAGATCACCACCATCTTCGTCAACAACGCCATTTACGGTATGACCGGCGGCCAGATGGCCCCCACCACCCTGATCGGCCAGAAGGCGACTACCTGCCCCGCCGGCCGCAGCGAGGAGTGGAGCGGTCTGCCCATCAAGATGTGCGAGATGCTGTCCGCCGTGCCCAGCTCCTACTACATTGAGCGCGTGGCCGTCAACAACACCGCCAACATCGCCAAGGCCAAGAAGGCCATCGCCAAGGCGTTCCGCCTTCAGATGGAGGGTAAGGGCTTCACCATGATCGAAGTGCTGTCCACCTGCCCCACCAACTGGGGTCTGTCTCCCGTGGAGGCGCTGGACTGGCTGGAGAAGAACATGATCCCCTATTACCCGCTGGGCGTGTACAAAGACAAGGAGGCCGAGTAATATGGAAAAAACCTTCATTTTTGCCGGTTTCGGCGGTCAGGGCATGCTCCTGATCGGTAAGTTCGTGGCCATGGCCTGCATGCTGGACGGCAAGCACGTCTCCTGGCTGCCTTCCTACGGCCCCGAGATGCGCGGCGGTACCGCCAACTGCTCCGTCATCGTCTCCGATGACCCCGTGGCCTCCCCCCTGGTGGACAAGGCCGATGTGATCGTTGCCATGAACCGTCCTTCTCTGGACAAGTTCGAGGAGCATGTGAAGCCCGGCGGTGTGCTGGTCATCAACAGCAGCATCATCGACCGCAAGGCCGTCCGTGACGACATCACCGTGGTGTACTGCGACGCCAATGGCATTGCCGAGTCCATTGGCAACCCCAAGGGCGCCAACGTGGCCATCCTGGGCGCCACCCTGGCCAAGGCTCCCGTTACCTCCGTGGAGAGCATGATGGAAGCCATCCGCATCGAGCTGGGCGAGAAGAAAGCCCGCTTCCTGGAGGGCAACAAGAAGGCTCTGCTGGCCGGTATGGACGCCGCCAAGTAAAGCCCCTTTTCCCCTTACATGTGCACGAAAGCGCCTGACCCTTGCGGGTCAGGCGCTTTTCTATATGCGCTTGCTTACCGGTACATCCACCGCGTCTTTTCCCTTTGTTATCTTTTTCACCGAATGGTTTACTATTGAGAAAATACGCCGAAAATATGTTTCACGCTCCGAAACTAATGGTTGACTTCCTACCAAATGTTTGGTATGATTGCAATGTGCACAGGAGGTGACGCATATGAGTTCTTTTTCCTATTTCGTGGGGCAGCGTATCAAAAAATACCGAAAAAGCCGGGGTTATACCATTGAACAGTTCTCGGCCATGATCAACAAGAGCAAGGCTACGCTCTCCAAGTATGAAAATGGCGCCATCACCATCGACATCGAGACGCTGTACGACATTGCGCAGGCGCTGGACATTGATCTCAAGTGCTTCATCGACTATCAGCCGCCGGTGTTCCATCAGGATACGTCCCTGCCCAAGAACAACTACTTCAACCAGTCGCTGGCGTATATGTACTACTACGACGGGCGCGTGCGGCAGATGGTGCGCTCCCTGCTGCGCTTCTCCCGCGCCGCCGACCGGGACGCCATCGAGGTCACGCTGTATCTGGGCGTGGCATCCTTTGCCGACCCGGACCGGTGCCAGCACTTGTTTACCGGCGAGATGAAGGCCTACGACACCATCACCCACATGGTGCTGACCAACCAGATCAATGAGGCGGAGAAAATGTACATCTGCATGCTGAACCCCATGTCCAACCGCACACCGGCCATCGGTCTGGTGTCCGGCATCGGCTCCACACCCTTCTTTGCCCCCATCGCGCTGAAAGCGCTGATCTCCAAGGAGCCGCTGGACGAGACGGAGCGTCTGATGAACACCATCAAGTTGGACAAGGACGACTATCACCTGCTGCGGTACTACAACATGATGGTCATAAACCGTCCCGCCTCCCTGTTCCTGCAATGATTTGACAGCAAAAGGCTGTGAAGGAAATTTCCTTCACAGCCTTTTTTCAGCTCATGCGCAGTATTTCCCGGCGCAGACGCAGGATGATGCGCTTCTCCAGCCGGGAAATGTAGGATTGGGAGATGCCCAGCCGGTCGGCTACCTCCTTCTGCGTCAGCTCCTTGCAGCCGCCCAGACCGAAGCGCATGGTGATGATGTCCCGCTCCCGGGGACTCAGCTTCGCCACGGCGTCCGCCAGCATCTGACGGTCCACATCCGCCTCGATGGGCCGCATGACCACATCGCTGTCTGTGCCCAGCACATCGCTGAGCAGCAGCTCCTTGCCGTCCCAGTCGGTGTTCAGCGGCTCATCGAAGCTGACCTCCACCCGGCTGCCGTTGTTTTTCCGCAGGTACATCAGGATCTCATTCTCGATGCAGCGGGAGGCGTAGGTGGCCAGCTTGATGTTCTTATCGGTGCGGAACGTGTTGATGGCCTTGATAAGCCCGATGGTGCCGATGGAGATGAGATCCTCGATGTTGATGCCGGTGTTCTCAAAGCGGCGGGCAATATACACCACCAGCCGCAGGTTCCGTTCGATGAGGGTCTGCCGCACCGGCAGCTCCCCCTGGTCCAGCCGGGCCAGCAGCGCCGCTTCCTCATCCCGCGGCAGCGGCGGCGGCAGCGTGTCACTGCCGCCGATGTACATGATCTTATCCGGCCTGCTGTGTCTCCGTAGAAACGTCAGAAGCCGCCGAAGCAGCTCTTTCAGCACGGGCACTCACCTCCTCCCCCTCCGGGTCGCCCCACAGGGCGTGGTAGCCGCCGCCGTCACTGACCGGATGCTCCGACAGCGCCACAGGCGTCCGGGGATAGCGGCGTCCATTTACCTCTATGTAGTCGCTGCGGGCCGCCAGCAGCAGCCCCGCCGGCGTGCCCACGCTGCGAAACGGCAGCAGTGAAAATGTCACCGCCGCGCCCTGCCGGTGGAGCCGCGCCATCTTTTCCTCCGGCGGCAGCGGCGACGCCAGCACCTCCGCCACCTCCGGCGGCCACAGCGCCTCTGCCGCGCCACGCTCCAGCACCAGCGCGGGGCGGCCCGATACCGGATCCCGCAGGGTGTTGCCTGTGTCGTGCAGCGCCGTAACGGTCTGTTTCCGTCCGCAGACGGATATGGTGATCTTCAATAGCTCTCCCCCTCCATGACGCGCGCCCTGTCCCAGCAGCAGGCGCAGCAGTACATAAAATCCCAGCGCGGCCCCCAGCATCAGCGGCCAGCTCACCTCACCCCGGCAGACCCGGCCCAACAGTCCCGCGGGTGAACCGGCCCACAGCCCCAGCGCCAGCACGAAGCCCGCCAGTCCGCCGGACAGCAGCAGAAACAGCATCGCCGGTTTCCGCCGCCCCCGGTAGGCGCACAGCGCCATGACGGCACCGGCAGCCAGCTGGCACAGCGGCGTGCGGAGAAAGGCGCAGCCCGGCAGGAACGTCAGCGCCGCGTAGATGCCCCCTCCGACGGCGCACACCAGGAGCCGCAGGCGGCGGAGCGTCCGCCCGGACAGCTGTGCCGCCGACAGCAGGAGCAGGTAGTCCACCAGCAGGTTCATCAGGAACACCCGATCCAGATACACCACCATCGCTCCTCACCTCGCCCGTCCATTATAGGACATGGCGGCAGAGAAAACCGTCACAAAAGGAAAACCGCCGGGAAAAGGACGGGCCCTTTCCCGGCAGGCAGCAGACAAGCCCTCCGGGTACACCGGAGGGCTTGCGGTTCTTACGGTTCAAAGTCAAAAATGGCCTTCTGTGCCAGCAGCGGGCCAAATTCCTCTTTCCACAGGCGGTGCGGCGCGGAGGCATCATACAGCGGCAGCGCCTCCGGCTCCATGTCCAGCACGATCAGCACATCGTACCGGTTGTCACGGGCCACACAGTTGGGGTAAACGGCGACGCGGTGAATGCCCGGCAGCTCCACAGCCGGGGCGAAGATCTCCCGGATTCGGGGCAGCAGCGTCTCCCGCCGGGGATAGACCTCCGGCCTGTACTTGGCAAGGATGCAGTGCTTCATGGCCGCCTCACAGTCCCAGATACGGCAGCACCAGCGAGACCAGCATGACGATCGCCAGCAGCAGTGCGATACCCATGGCCATATAGCGTACCCATTTCGGTTTCATTCCAGCTCCTCCTTCGGTATAACGCGCTTGATCATCTTCTCCACCTTGCGGCGGGGCTGCATGACCTCGTGGCCGCAGCCCTGACAGCGCAGCTTGATATCCATACCCACCCGCAGCACCTGCCAGTGGCGGCTGCCGCAGGGGGGATCCTTCTTCAGTTCCAGCATATCGTTGAGATGCAGCTCCATGGTCACGTCCCCTTGATGTCGTCCCAATAGCGCTTGGCAGCCTGCTCCGTCTTATTGGGCCCGTATTCGTAGTAGGTCCTGTCCCCCAGCGACTCCGGCAAGTACCTTTGCTTTACATAGTGATTGGGATACACATGCGGGTACTTGTAGGCAGCATGTTTGGCTGCGCCGGTGCTGTCGGCATGGACGTTCTTCAGATGGCGGGGGATATCCCCCACTGCGCCGCGCTGGATGTCCTCCATGGCGGCAATGATGGCGTTGTGCGCGCTGTTGGACTTGGGCGCGGTGGCCAGCAGCACGGCGGCCTCCGCCAGCGGCAGCCGCGCCTCCGGCAGCCCCAGCTGCAACGCCGCGTCCACACAGGCCTTCGTCACCACGATGCCCTGCGGATAGGCAAGGCCGATATCCTCCGCCGCGATGACCAGCAGGCGGCGGCAGGGAGACAGCAGGTCCCCGGCCACCAGCAGGCGGCCCAGATAGTACACCGCCGCGTCCGGGTCAGAGCCGCGGATGGACTTCTGCAGTGCCGAGAGCAGGTCGTAGTGGTCGTCCCCCTCCCTGTCATAGCGCATGGCGCTGCACTGACTAAGCTGTAAAGCATCATTCCTTGTCACATAGAGTTGTCCGTCTGTCGGCTTTGCTGAGCGGTACAGCAGCTCCACGGCGTTGACGGCCTTGCGCACATCGCCGCCGCAGCCGCTGGCCACGGTGCGGGGCACGGTATCCTCCCACCGGAAGGGCAGCGGGCTGCGCTCCTTTTCAATGGACAGCGCCCGTTCCACGGCGGGGATCGTCTCCTCCACCGTCAGGGGCTTGAACTCGAACACGGTGCTGCGGGACAGCAGCGCATTATAGATATAAAAATACGGGTTCTCCGTGGTGGACGCGATCATGGTGATCTTGCCGTTTTCCAGAAACTCCAGCAGGCTCTGCTGCTGCTTCTTGTTGAAGTACTGGATCTCGTCCAGATACAGCAGCACGCCGTTGGGCGCCAGCATGGTGTCCACATCGCCGATGACGTTCTTCACGTCCTGCAAGGATGCTGTGGTGGCGTTCAGGTAGTACAGCGTCTTTTTCGCCTGCCTGGCGATGATGTTGGCCACGGTGGTCTTGCCGGTGCCGGAGGGGCCGTAGAAGATCAGGTTGGTGTCAGTGCCGTTTTCGATGAGGCGGCGCAGCAGCGCCCCCTCGCCCAGCAGGTGCTTCTGCCCGGCTACCTCGTCCAGTGTCTGGGGTCGTATTTCGTCTGCCAGCGGGCGCATGGCCGCACCTCCTTTCCGTCCGGTCATTATAACACAGATTGCCTTTTTCTGCAACCGCTGTTATAATGGGTACCGAGGTGATGCCCATGAAAACGACACAGGAGATCGCCGCCATCATCGCGGCGCTGAAGGAGCTGTACCCCGACGCGGTCTGCTCCCTGGATTACGGCAAGGACTACGAGCTGCTGTTTTCCGTGCGGCTGGCGGCGCAGTGTACCGACGCCCGGGTGAATCTGGTGACGCCGGCGCTGTTCCAGCGCTACCCCACGCTGGAGGCATTCGCCGCCGCCGATGTGGACGAGGTGGGCCGGTACGTCCAGTCCTGCGGCTTCTGGCGGGCCAAGGCCCGGGACATCGTGGCCTCCGCCCAACAGTTGCTGGCGCGGTTCGGCGGCAAAGTGCCCGACAACATGGCGGACCTGCTGACGCTGCCCGGCGTGGGCCGTAAGACCGCCAATCTCATTCTGGGCGACATCTACGGGCAGGAGGGCTACGTCTGCGACACCCACTGCATCCGCATCACAGGACGGCTGGGCATCACCGACGGCAGCAAGGATCCCCTGAAGGTGGAGCAGCAGCTGCGCCGGGTCATCCCCCCGGAGGAGTCCAACAACTTCTGTCACCGCATGGTGCTCCACGGCCGGGCGCTGTGCATGGCCCGCAGTCCGCTGTGCAGTGAATGTCCTTTACAGTCGTTGTGCGACTTTGGAAAAGAGCAATAAGAGATGCGCCTCCGTGCTCCCTGTTGGGAGTGCGGAGGCGCACCTTTCATTTTCCTTATTTTGCGCGGCCCACCATGCGGTCCGCCAGCTCCCACAGGAAATCGTGGTCCGGCCAGTCCGCCACGGCGGCCTTGGCCGTCTCCGTACAGGCGGCGACCTCCCGGCGGCAGGCGTCCATGCCGATGACATCCACGAACGTCACCTTGCCCTCCTGCGCATCGGAGCCGATGGGCTTGCCGAACACGGCCTGGTCTCCCTCCACATCCAGCATATCGTCCCGTATCTGGAAGCCCCGGCCGATGGCGTCGGCATACACCAGCGCCTGCGCCCGCATGGAGGCGGGCATTTCCGAGGCAATACAACCCAACTCCGCCGCGGCGGAGATCATCACGCCGGTCTTGAGCCGGTTCAGCACCGTCAGCCCCGCCGCGTCCCGGACATCGTACACGGTATCCAGCACCTGACCGGCTACCATGCCGTCGGCGCCGCAGGCCCGGGACAGGGTACGGACGGCCTCCAGCCGGTTCTCTGCCGACAGGCAGGGCGCCTCCGCCATCAGGCGGAATGCCTCCGGCTGCATGGCATCGCCGGCCAGCACCGCCAGCGTCTCGCCGTACACCTTGTGGTTGGTGGGCTTGCCCCGCCGCAGGTCGTCGTCGTCCATGCAGGGCAGGTCATCGTGGATGAGGGAGTAGTTGTGCACCAACTCCAACGCGCAGCCATAGGGCAGCGCCAGATGCCAGTCGATGCCGCCCAAACGGGCAAATTCCAGCGTCAGCACCGGCCGGATGCGCTTGCCGCCGGCCAGCAGGCTGTACCGGATGGATTCGTACAGTTTCTTATAGGGTGTGTCGGCAGTGAACAGGCCAGCCAGATAGCCCTCGATGGCCTGCTGGTACGCCGCGTACTGTGTCTCGTAGTTCATGGTCATTCCTCCGTGAGAAAATCGGTTTCCAGCGGAGCACCGTCGGGGCCTTTCATCAGCTTGACCACCTTCTGCTCCGCGCTGTCCAGCTCCTTGCGGCACTGGGCCGCCAGCTTCGTGCCCTCCTCGAACAGCGTCAGGCTGTCCGTCAGCTGGGCGTCGCCCTTCTCCAGCAGCGTCACGATCTGCTCCAGCCGGGCCATGTTCTCCTCAAATGTCTTTTTTGCAGCCATGTCAGTCCTCCTTCTCCACCACGTCGCATTGCAGGCTCCCCTGGGCCAGCCGGACGCGGATACGCTCTCCCGCCGCCACATCGGCGGTGCTTTTCAGCACCGTGCCGTCCCCGCTCTGGGCCACGGCGTAGCCCCGTGCCAGCACCTTCAGCGGACTGAGGGCGTCCAGCGCGGCAGCCGCCGCTGCGAACCGGCGGCCCTCCCCGTCCACGCAGCTTCTGGCCGCTGCGGCCAGCCGGTGGACGGTGTGATCCAGATACAGGCGCCGGTCCGCCAGAAAGGCAGCGGGGTCTGTCAGCACCCGCTTCTTTTCCAGGGCCGCCAGACGCTCCTCCTGACGGCGCAGGCCGTGGAGCAGGCTCTGGGCCATGCGCTCCTCCGTACCCTGTAAGTACCGCAGCAGCTCCGCCATGTCCGGCACGGCGATCTCTGCCGCGTTGGAGGGCGTAGACGCCCGGCGGTCTGCCACAAAGTCGCTGATGGCCACATCCGGCTCGTGTCCCACGGCGGAGATCACCGGGATCTCCGACTCGTAGATGGCCCGGGCCACCCGCTCGTCGTTAAAGGCCCACAGGTCCTCCAGAGAACCGCCGCCCCGTCCGGTGATGAGCACGTCCGCCAGCTTATAGCGGTTGGCGTAGCGGATAGCGCCCACGATCTCCGGCGGCGCCTCCGCCCCCTGTACCCGCACCGGCAGCAGCAGCACCTTGGCGATGGGATACCGGCGGCGCAGAATGCGGATCATGTCGTGTACCGCCGCCCCCGCCGAGGAGGTGACGATGGCGATGCGCCGGGGGAATTTTGGCAGCGTTTTTTTGTGGGCGGGATCAAACAGTCCCTCCCGGTACAGCTTGTCCTTCAGCTGCTCGAAGGCCACATACAGGTCGCCCACGCCGTCGGCGGACAGGCCATTGCAATACAGCTGGTACGCGCCGTCCCGCGGGTAGACGCTGATGCGGCCGGAGGCGATGACCTGCATGCCGTTTTCCGGCTTGAACCGCAGCTTCATGGCCGAGCCCTTGAACATCACGCACCGCAGCGCGCTCTCGCTGTCCTTCAGCGTAAAGTAGTGGTGTCCGGACGGGTACACCTTGTAGTTGGACACCTCGCCCCGCAGCAGCAGGTCTCCGAAGGCGGGCACGGACTCCACCAGCTCCTTGACGCAATTATTCAGTTCGGTGACGGTAAACACATGCCGTTCGTCCATGCCGCCCTCCTTGTTCCATGCGGAAAAGGCAGAGCGCAAGCTCTGCCTTTCTTTTTTTACTCCTTCAGCTCGCCCCGGACGAAGCTGCCCAGAATGCCGTTGATGAATTTCACCACCTCCGGCGATTCGTAGTTCTTGGCGATCTCCACTGCCTCGTTGATGGCGACGCCGGCGGGAATGTCCGCCATGTAGAGCATCTCGTACATAGCCACCCGCATGATGGCGGAGGCCACCAGCGAAATGCGCTCGAACCGCCAGCCCTTGGCGTACTTCTCGATGTCGCTGTCCAGCTCCGCCGCGTGCTCCGCCACGCCGGCAACAAGGCGGCGGATATACGCCTCCTGCTTGGCGTTGGGCCGCTCCGCATAGATGGGATGCTCCGGCGCCAGCGCGGCAAAGTTCTCCGCACTCAGCTGCAGGTCCAGAAACTCCTCCACAGGCAGGTCATTGAAGCTCAGTTCATAGGCGAGATGCATGGCGATCTCGCGGGCCGTATTGCGTGTCATAACCGTATATCCTTTTCTCTCTCAGTTCGCTGTGCTCAGTTGAAGCTGATGCCGCCCACATGGACGTTGACCGCCGTTACCGCGAAGCCGGTCATGCCCTCCAGCGCGGTGCGTACCATCTGCTGGACTTTCTTGGCCACGTCGCCGATGGCGCTGCCGTAGCGGACAACGATGAACAGGTTCACCACGATGCCCTCGCCGTCCATCTCCACCCGGACGCCCTTGGCGGACATCTTCTTGCCGCCCATCAGATCGGACACATTTGCGCTCATCATGGCGCTGACGCCGTCCACCTCCGCGGCGGTGGTGGAGGCGATGGAGGCCACCACGTCCTCCGAGATCTGGATGGCGCCGTCCTCCTCCTGATGGATCATGTATTCCTTATTTTCAGCCATGTTGCGTTATCTCCTTGCGCTGTCTTTCGTGATTCAGTTCAGTATACCATTTTTTGCGCCGGAATACAACACCTATTTTGCGTCATCCGTCTGTTCCTCGGTCTGCACGGCACCGGTGGGCACCTCCGCGTCCTGGGTACTGCCGGTCTGGGACGCGGCGGAGGTCCCCGCCTCCATGATCCGGATCTGATCCGGGGTGTAGCTGGTCTCGCTGACCACGATATCCTTGATGCGGGCCACGTCCACCGCGTCCAGCCCATCCGGGTCGGACACCACCACGCTGACGGAATCCTCCCCCATAAACGCCACGCAGTCGGCGTAGCCCTTGGCCACAACCAGGCTCTCGATCTGAGATTCCGCCACGGTGTAGGCCGCCAGCACCTGCAAGGTCTGGGACGCCTCGTTCAGCACGTCCTCCGCGGCGTTCTCATCCACCTGTGCCTCCTGCAGCATGCTGATGGCGGTGTCGCGGGCCTGCTTGCGGCTGAGCCGCGCCGTGGCGAAGTAGTCGTCCCTGGCGGCAGTCACCTCCGCGTCCGTCGTCTCGCCGTTCACCAGCGCCGACTGTCCCAGCACCTTTTTGCCGCTGTTCTCCACGTTGCCGGTATAGCGCCAGTTGAGATACACCGAGGTGCCCACCAGCAGCAGTACCGCCGCCACCACCGCGCGCCGTTTCCATACCTGTTTCATGCTCCAACTCCTCCTCCATTTTTCTATGACTTCCACTTGACCACGGAGATCCTGTCGCTGCTCAGCCCCGTCAGCACGGACACGGCGTTCACCACCGCCAGCCGCACACTGCTGCTGCCGGCGCCCTCGCAGACCACCACCGCCCCCTGATAGGTGGGGTAGAGCTGCTGGGTGACCACCACCTCCTGCCGCCCGCTGCCGCGGTTAACGGTGAGCACCTGCTTTTCCTGCTTGGTCTGGCCGCCGGTGCTGTCGGACAGGCTGCTGTCCTCCGCCAGACGCAGGGTGGAGCCGGCGCGCAGCGTCAGCATGATGCGCACGCGGCCCACACCGTCGATGGTGCCCAGTACCTCCGCCATGCGCTGCTCCGTCTCCTCCAGCGAATAGACCTCCCCCGGCAGCTCGCTGCTGTCGCCGGAGGTCTGCGCCCTGCTGCCGCCGGTGGGTAGCAGCATCAGCACCACCCCCAGCAGCACCACCAGCGCCGCCAGCCTGTATTTTTTCAGCAGTCCAGTCCACTTCTCCAGCTTCATACGTCACCTCGCACGGGGCGTCTGCCACGTCTGCCGCTCCTCACCGATACCCAGATCGGCGGCGATGCAGGCGGCCAGCGCCTCGTCTCTCTCCACGTCCAGAGTCACCGCGCAGGGATAGGGCACGCCGGAGCGCAGCTCCGTCTCCACCTCGGCATGGCATGTCACCCCCAGCGCCGCGCCTTTGTCCGATATATATGCGGCGGTCCGCTGCTCTATGATAGCAGCCAGCTCCGCTGTGTCCGCCGCCCGGTATTCCTCCGTCAGCGCCTGGATCTCCTGGGCGTAGTCGTCGTAGGACACCGCGAAGTCCCGGAAGTCGAACCCCAGCACCGGCTGGAGGATCACCAGCATCAGTGCCACGCCGCCGGTGGTCCGCACGATGGGGCGCAAGCGCCCCCGGGGCACCAGTGCATACAGAATGGCCAGCACCAGCCCGGCTGCGATGATGGACAGCAGCCATGTCCGCAGCGCCCCGATCATGGCAGCACCGCCGATACGGAAGACGTGATGGAGATGAGCAGCAGCAACGCGCAGCTGCCGGTCATGCCCAGCATCAGGCCGAAGGCCGTGCCCAGCGCGTCGATAAGCCCCGCCAACGGTCCCTCCGTGACGGTGCCCGCCAGAAACGCCGTCAGCTTGTACAGCAGGTACTGCACCGCCATGCTGAGAAACGGCGTCAGGCAGATAGACAGCACCGCCAGCATCCCGAAGATGCCAATAGCGCCCTTCAGCACGCCCGCCCCGGCCAGCACCGTCCCCGTGGCCTCGGAGATGATGGAGCCCACCACCGGCACCGCCGTGGCGATGGCGCTGCGTGTCATCTGCACCGTCATGGCGTCCGCCGCGCCGGTGGCCGCGCCGGTCAGGGTCAGAAAGCCGGTGAACACCACCATGGACGCCGTCAGCGCCCAGGTCACGGCCTTACTGATGCCCGCGCCGATCTTTTTCAGGCTGTGCCCCGGCACCATGGCGTCGGCGGCGGCCGCCGCGATGCAGGCGTACAGCAGCGGCAGCAGCAGCTTCCGGATCACCGTCAGCAGCAGGTTGGTAAAATACACCGTGGCCACCTGCTTGGCGCCGGCGGAGGCAATACCGCCGCTGGCCGCCACCGCCGCCGACAGTGTGGGCAGCAGTGCCTTGGCAAACACGTCCAACTCCTCCATGGTCTCCACCCCCAGTCCCATCATCTGCTTGAAGTCCCCGGCGGCCACCAGCGTGATGGCCAATGCCCCCGCCACCGGTACGAACTGCGGCACGGCGGGCTGCTCCGCCGCTGCGAAGAAGCTCTCCGCCACGCTGCACAGCAGTACCACGCCCAGCAGCAGCGCCGCACCGGAGGCCTTCTCCCGCAGGGCGTCTCCCAGATACTGCCGGGCCTCCTGCCAAAGGCGGGACAGCCCCTCCGACCATGTGGTGTGGTCGGTGCCCTCATCCAGCCCCTCCAGTCGGGCGGCGGCCTCCGGCGGCAGGGCATCTGTCACACTGTCCGGCACGGACGCCGCCTGCACCGGTACCGCCAGCAGCCACAGCAGCGCCGCCGCGGCTAAAAATACCCGCACGCCCCTCATAGCAGCAAGCGCAGCATGTCCCACGCCGCCTGAAACAGCGGCAGCGAGACGAGAATGGCGGTGACGGCTCCCGCCGTCTCCACCAGCGACGCCATGGCCCCCTCCCCCGCGTCACGGCAGAGGTCGGAGCCTGTCCGGCTGATGAGCGCGATGCCCACGGTTTTCACCAGCGGCGCGAACAGCTCCGTGGGCAGGCCGCCCCAATCCGACAGCTGCGTGAAGAAGTCCCGTATCTCCCCCAGCGGCTCCGCCAGCACCAGCAGCACCGCGCCGCAGACCGCCAGCGCCAGCAGCAGCGCTATGTCCGGGTTCGTCCGCTTCAGCAGCACCGCCAGCAGCGCCCCGGTGAGGCACAGGGCGCTCAGTCGCATCACCGTCTCCATGGGTTACAGGGAAAACAGCGTCTTGACCAGATCGAACAGGTCGCTGATCTGCTGCACCAGCATCATCAGCACCACCACCAGACCGGCCAGCGTGGTCATCAGGGCCTGCTCCTCCCGGCCGCTGCGCACCAGCAGCAGGTTCAGCACCGCCACCAGAATGCCGATGGCCGCAATTTTGAAAATCAGATCAACGTCCATGTCGTACCTCAAATCAGAAGGATCACCAGCAGCCCGGCGGCGGAGAACAGCGCCGCGCCGGTGAGCCTGCGATCCCGTGTATCCGCCTGCTCCCGGCGCTCCGCCAGCTGGCGCAGCCGGCGCTGGCCGTATTGCAGCCCCGTCAGCAGGCACGTCTCATCGCCGGTCAGCTCTACGCTCCGCAGGATGTCTGCCGTCTCCGCGTCTGGCAATGCGGAGAACGCATTATCCCAAGCGGATTGTAAAGGTATATTGCTTTCCACATTTTTCAGGATAGCGGCAAAGTATGCGCCGCAGCGTGGCCGCTGTGCCAGCTCCGTCAGCAGCGGCGTCATGGACTGCCGCTGCCAGCGGATGGCCGCTTCCATGTGCCCCAGCGCCTGCATAAAGGCCCGCACCAGCTCCCGGCGCTGCCGCAGCTGCCGGTACCGGGCGATGCAGCCCCATACGGCGCCGCAGGCGATGCAGACCGCTCCCAGCAGCTTGCCGGTCACAGCGTCTCCGTCCGGTATATCCGGCGTCCGCCCTCCACGGTGATGGTCACCAGCCGCTGGAACACCTGCGTCTCCAGCAGCCGGGCGAACAGCGGCTTGCGCGCCAGCTCCTCCCGGTCGGCGGCGTGGATGGTGGCCAGCAGCTTCACGCCGCAGTTGGCGGCGGCCAGCATGGCCCGCAGATCCTCCTCCGCCGTGATCTCATCCACCGCGATGATCTGCGGGTTGGCCGCCCGCAGCAGCATGGTGATGCCCAGCGCCTTGGGACAGCCGTCCAGCACGTCGGTATGGGCGCCCACCTCCAGCTGCGGCACGCCCCGGTACATGGCGGCCAGCTCTCCCCGCTCGTCCACCACCCCCATGCGGCAGGCGGGCCGCGTCTCGCCGCCGTCGGACAGGGCGCAGATCATATCCCGCAGCAGCGTAGTCTTGCCCGCGCCCGGCGGCGCCAGCAGCAGGGTGCTGAGAAAGCCCTCCGCGCCCCACAGCTCCCCCAGCATCGGCTCCGCTGCGCCCCGCACCTGCCGGCTGATGCGCACCGCCACTGAGGAGATGTCCCGCAGGTTGGTATTGACGCCGTCCCGCAGGACGGCGGTGCCGCAGACGCCTACCCGGAAGCCGCCGCGCCCGACGAGATAGCCCTTGCTCAGCGTTTCCGACACGGCGTAGCGGGAATAGCCCGTCACCATGTCGCACAGCTGCTCCAGATCGGACTGCGTGACCAGAGGCCTTGGCAATTCATCGCTGACAAGTATTTCCCCCTCACAGGTCAGCACTGTCATCGGCCGTCCTGTCCGCAGCCGGAACTCCTCCGCCTGCGCCTTGCGCCAGTCCGGCAGACGCCGCGCCAGCTGCTGCCAGCGTACCGGCAGCAGCTCCAACGCCTGCTCGTAGCGCGCGATGGCATAGCTCAACTCCATGCTCTGCTCCCCCTCCCGTGTGATATTCACTTGTATGACGGCTCGTCCCCAAATATACCGGGGCGCAAAAAAAGACCTCCGCTGACAGGGCCGGAAAGCCGCTGTCAGCGGAGATCTTATGGAGCGCTACGGAGCAGCGCCGGTTTTAATGGTTCCAGATGAACTGCATCACGAGAATGGCCACAGCCCCGGCGGCGATAAACACCCCGGCGATGAGCATAGCCGCCTTCAGTGCGCCGCCCATGGCGGCGCGGCGCTGCTCCTCGGTGAACTGCTCCTGCCCCTCCCACGGACGGTCGCCGGCGCCCTGCGGTGCCTGAGACCGCTTCTCCTTCCTGGGAAGGCGGGGAAACAGCACGGGCGACGGCTCGATACCGCTCATATCGGCGATGGTGCGCCCATCGTCGTCCTGATACGTCCGCTTCTTTGCCATCACTTATCGTACAGATGGCACGCCACGAAGTGGCCCGGCTCCAGCTCGCGCTGGACGGGGATCTCCTCCTTGCAGCATTCCATGCAGTTGGCGCAGCGGGTGTGGAATTTACAGCCCTTGGGCGGATTGGCGGGAGACGGGATGCTGCCCTCCAGCACGATCCGGTTCATCTTCACCGTGGGATCAGGCACCGGAATGGCGGAGAACAAAGCCTTGGTGTAGGGGTGCAGCGGGTTGCGGAAGATGTCCTCCGTGGCGCCGTACTCCACCAGATTGCCCAGATACATGACGCCCACCGTGTCGGAGATGTGCTCCACCACGGACAGGTCATGGCTGATGAACAGATACGTCAGGTTGTACTTCTCCTGAATGTCCTTCAGCAGATTGATGATCTGCGCCTGAATGGACACGTCCAGCGCGGACACCGGCTCATCGCAGACGATGAACTCGGGGTTCAGCGCCAGCGCCCGGGCGATGCAGATACGCTGCCGCTGGCCGCCGGAGAACTCATGGGGATAGCGGTCCTTGTGGAAGGGCTGCAGGCCGCAGTTGTCCATGACCTTGTCGATATAGTCGTCGAACTCCTCCTTGGGCACCAGATTGTGCTCACGGACGGCCTCGCCGATGATCTCGCCCACCGGCATACGGGGGGACAGCGAGGAGAACGGGTCCTGGAAAATGATCTGCATTTTGGTGCGCATGGCGCGCATCTCCTTGGCGGACAGGTCGTAGATCTCCTGCCCGTTGAACAGCACCTGACCGGAGGTCTTTTCGTCGTACAGCCGAAGGATGGTGCGACCGGTGGTGGTCTTGCCGCAGCCGGACTCGCCCACCAGACCCATGGTGGTGCCGCGCTTGAGGTTGAACGTCACGCCGTCCACGGCCTTGACATAGCCCACAGTCTTGGACACCATGCCGCCCTTGATGGGGAAATACTTCTTCAGGTGGTTGACCTGCAGAATGTACTGGGGATCATACTCCACGGGAGTGAAATCGTTGTCCACGGTGAGAGAGGGCTTCTTCGCCTTCTGGCTGTGTGCCTGCTCCTTGACAAACTCGTCGGCATTCTGCTTCTGAGTCTCTTTCAGCTCCTCGAGGACCTGATCGTCATTCTTACCTGCTTTCCAGAACGGCATCTTATTCACCCTCCTTTCCGTTGTCGGCGCTGCCGGTCATTTCCCGCTCCACCTGCTCCTCCAGATCGGGCCGCTTGCCGTCGTAGTAGCGGTAGCAGCTGACCTTGTGGGTGGGGGAAATGCTGACCTCACAGGGATATTCGCCGCTGCACTGTGCCACGCACATCTCGCAGCGATCCTTGAAGTAGCAGTAATCCGGCATGTTGATGGGGTTGGGCACCTTGCCGGGGATGGAGTACAGCTTTTCCACCTGACGGCCCACCACAGGCTTGGAGGCCATCAGGCCGATGGTATAGGGGTGAGCGGGATGCGCGAAGATCTCCTGCGCTGTACCCTGCTCCACGATGCGGCCGGCATACATGACCACCACATAGTCCGCCATCTCGGCGATGACGCCCAGATCGTGGGTGATGAACATGATGGAGGAATTGATCTTATCCTTCAGGTTCCGCAGCAGGTCCAGGATCTGCGCCTGAATGGTCACGTCCAGTGCCGTGGTGGGCTCGTCGGCGATGATGAGGCGGGGGCTGCATGCCAGTGCCATGGCGATCATCACGCGCTGGCGCATACCGCCGGACAGCTCGTGGGGAAAGTTTTTGTACACGCCCTCGCTGTTGGCGATGCCCACCATCTCCAGCAGCTTGATGGAGCGTTCTCTGATCTGCTCCTCCGTCTGGCCCTTTTCGCCGTGGAGGGCAATGACCTCGTCCAGCTGGTCGCCGATGCGGAACACCGGATTCAGCGCGGTCATAGGCTCCTGGAAGATCATGGAGACGATGTTGCCCCGCAGGTGCTGCATCACGGAGTCGGGGGTCTTGGTGACATCGTAGGCCTTATTGCCCAGATTCAGGCGGATCTCGCCCTCCACCACCTGACCCTGGGGCCGCTGCAGCAGCTGCATCAGGGACAGACTGGTGACGGACTTGCCGCAGCCGGACTCGCCCACCACGCCCACGGTCTTGCCGATGGGCACGGAAAAGCTGACGCCATCCACGGATTTGACCACGCCGGTGTCGGTAAAGAAGTAGGTGTGGAGGTTATCGAACTCCACAGCGTTGCTGGGATCGTGCATCTGGGTCAGGTACTCCGTCTCCGGCACGTTTTTCCGCTTCCGCTTCTTCTCCAGCTCATTGGTGATCTTGCGGTTCTCCTTGGAGATACGGCGGGATTCCTTTGCGGACAGATAACCGTCGTTGTGTTTCTTAGCCATTCCGATCCTCTCCTTTCTCAGCGCTTCATCTTCGGGTCGAACGCGTCACGCAGACCGTCGCCCACGAAGTTGAAGCCCAGCACTGTCAGCATCAGGCAGATACCGGCGGGGATCCAGATGAACCAGTACTCCGTCAGAACGTAGGAGTTGGATACGTCGTTCATGATGTTGCCCCAGGATGCGAAGGGGAACTTGACGCCCAGACCCAGGAAGGACAGGGTCGCCTCGGTGATGATGGTGGAACCCAGGCTCATGGTGCAGTTGACGATGAGCTGCGGGATCACGTTGGGGATCAGGTGCCGGAAGATACGGCGGGACACGCTGATGCCGCAGGCCTCGGTGGCGGTCATGAACTCCTGCTCGCGCAGGGACAGGATCTGGCCGCGGACCAGACGGGCGATGCCCGGCCAGCCCAGGAAGCCCAGGATCAGCATCAGGTACAGCATACGGATCTGCGGGTCCACGCGCATGCCGTCCATGGCCGCGCCCAGAATGATGATCAGCGGCGTGGAGGGGATGCAGTAGAAGATATCCACGATACGCATGATCAGGTTATCCACCCAGCCGCCGAAGTAGCCGGAAATACCGCCCAGGATCACGCCCAGCGTGGCGGAGATGATGACGACGATGAAGCCGATGCACAGGGACACGCGGCCGCCGTACATCAGGCGGGTCAGCATATCCATGCCGTTCTTATCGGTGCCCAGCAGGTGGGTCTTTGTGGGGAAGGAATAGGCGTCGAACACGCGGGTGACGGTGCCCTCCTTGATGGACCACTGGTACTTGGCGGGATTGTACTCCAGCTGGATCTCGCGGATCTCGCCGTTCTCATTGGTGTACTCGATCTGCGTCTCGCCCTTCTCGGCGGCCTCGATGATCCGCTCCTTGAACTCCTTGGAGATCACGGTGCCGGCCACCTTGGACTGGATGACGTAGCGGCTGATATAGGCGATCTCCTCGCCGTTCAGCATGACGCTGCCGTCGTCCAGCGCATAGGTCTTACCGTCGGCGGCGAACTCCGTCTCGCCGTTGACATGGGCCTTCAGGGCGTTGAAGGTAAAGGTAAAGCTGAACTTCTCCCCGGTGACGCTGGGGTTGACGATGTCCTTATAGGCCACCGCCAGCAGCGTACCGCCCTGCGACACGGAGTACAGGCTGTCGCCCTCCTCCGTGATGTCATAGGTCGTGCCCTTGTAGGCAAAGGATTCATCCTTGCCCATGTGCAGCGTCAGCTGTGCCTGCAGCACGGCGCCGAACTCCTGCCCGTCCGCCACCAGATAGCGGTACTCGGTGTTCTCGGACAGCGCGGCGTACTCCTTCATCTGGATGTCGTCGCGGTAGAACACCTCGTCCTGCCCGTAGGGGCTGACAAGACCACCGATGAAGGAGAAGATGAACATGACGGCCAGGATGGTCAGACCCACCACCGCCAAACGGTTGCGGAAGAAGCGCTTGGCCACCAGCGTACCGGGGGACAGCACCTTGACGCGGCGGTCATCGTTCAGGGAGTAATCCTCCTTGTTGTCCTCGGAGGGCGTGTTGTCCTTGCCCGCGTACTCCTCGTTCAGCTCGTAGGAGCGTCGGCGGGCATCATTGCCGGGCATTCCCTGCCCGTGGCCGGGAGCGGACAGATCTTTATCTTTCTTATCGTCGAAATAACTCATGCTTCACGTCCTCCCTTCTCAAGCGATGCGTACCCGCGGGTCGACCACGGCGTACAGGATGTCGGAGATGAGGTTGCCCAGCAGCGTCAGGATGGCCAGGAACGTCATGTAGAACATGGAGAACGGAATATCACCGGCCACCATGGCATTGTATGAGATGTAGCCGATACCGGGAATGGCGAACAGCGTCTCGGTGATCAGCGCGCCGGCGAACAGGCCGGGCAGGCTGCCGCCGATGAACGTGACCAGCGGGATCAGCGTATTGCGGAAGGCGTGGTGGTAAATGACCTTCTTCTCGGACAGACCCTTGGCGCGGGCGGTCCGGATGTAGTCGGCATTCAGCACCTCCAGCATGTTGGTGCGGACGTAGCGCATCCACGAGCCGATGGAGATGAACACCAGTGTCACGATGGGCAGCACCAGATGCTTGCCCATATCCAGTATCTGTCCGAATCGGCTGAGGGAGTTGAAATCGCGTCCCGTCAGGCCCACCAGATCGAACCACCCCAGCTTCACGGAGAACACCAGCTTCAGCAGGGTGGCGAAGAAGAACGTCGGCAGGGACATGCCCAGCAGCGCCACGGTGGTGACGGTATAGTCAGTCACGCTGTACTGCTTGGTGGCGGCGATGATGCCCAGCGGCACCGCGATCAGCAGCTCGAACACCAGCGAAATGGCGCCCATGATGAAGGACACCCAGATGACCTCGTTGAACTTCTGGAGCACGGGAACGGTGTACTTCCAGCTGTCGCCGAAGTTGCCGGTGACCAGATTCTTCAGCTGTACGAGGAAGCCGGGGATCAGATCCAGATCCAGACCGTACTGGGCGTTGAGCTGCGCCAGCCACTCCTCGTAGGGCCTGGAGCCGGGTGCCTGTGACAGCTGCCGCGCCATGGTCTCCACATAGGAGGCGGGCAGACAGCGCATCAATACATAGATGATGAATGTCACAAAAAACAGGATCACAATCGATAGCAGCGTGCGTTTGACTAAGAATTTGCGCATACAATCCCTCCGTTTTGCTGACAGCCGCCCCGCGCCAGGGGCCGCTGTCCTTTTTAATGTGATTCTGCGTATCAGGCAGTCGTTCCGGCACGGGCGTCGAACCGCCTGACTCATACGCAAAAAGAGTCCGGTGATAGGCTACCCTGCGGCTTTGCAGCCGCAGGGTAGCCGTCTTAAAGACTTTTGGGTCTTTAAGGAAGATCAGATGTACGGATCAGGCGCTTACTGCAGGTCCAGCAGCTCCAGATCGTTGTACCACTGCCAATAGGTAGTGATATCGGGCGTCACGGTATCCAGATTCACGCGCTGGCTGGAGATGATGACGCAGTTCTGGCGCTGATAGACGGGGATCTCAACGGCCCAGTCGGCCACGATGTCCAGGCACTCCTTGTACAGGGTCTTACGATAGGTCTGATCGGTGGACTGACGGGCCTGCATGATCAGGTCATCCAGCTCGGCATCCTTGATCCAGTAGGACTTCTCGTTAGAACCGCCCTGGCTGTGATAGATCTGGAACATATCGGGGTCGGGAGTGGCCTGCCACGCCATGGCGAACATGTCCGCGTTACCAGCGTTGATGGCGTTGGTCATCTCGGAGAAGTTGGACATATCGGTGACGATCAGGTTGAAGCCCAGCTCCTTCAGAGCGTCGGAGGCCAGGGTCAGAGCCATGAAGGTGGGGTGGTCGCCCGTGCCGCTGCCGCCGACCATGACCTCAGCGTCCATGCGGGCATCCGCGGGAGCCGCGGTGATCTTGCCGTCGGTGACGGTGTAGCCGGCAGCCTCGAAGTAACCCAGAGCGGCCTGCTTGGCAGCGGCGTACTTATCCTCGGCGGACATACCGTCGGTGTAGATGTCATTGCCGTCCACATCCACGGAGAAGGCGACCTTATAGCCCTCGTCCGTAACACGGGGAGCGGCCCAGGAGGTGTCGGAGATGGGGTAGTTGATGACGTTGGCGAACTCACCGTAGTAGGAGTCCACAGCCACGTCACGGTACACAGCGATAATGGTAGCGATGGCCTTACGCAGGTTCTTGGAGGCCTCATCGCCGCCGTTGCCGTTGCCGACCTTCACACGGTTGGCGTTGAAGCCGACATAGCCGTAGCCCAGGTTGGCCACCAGGTCGGTCTGCAGGACGTCACCGGAGATCTCGCCGTTGGAGTTGGCCTTCTTGATCTGCTCAGCAGCCTCAGCGGAGTAGGAAGGATCGGTGATGTCGATGGTGCCGGAGACGACGCCGGGGATCTTATCCACATCCTGCATCTCACGCCAGATGACGGTGTCGATCTTGGGCTCGCCCTTCCAGTAGGTGGCGTTCTTCTGCAGGGTCACAGCGCCGTTGGAATAGCTCTCGAAGGTGTAGGGGCCGGAGCCGACAGGGGCGGAGGTCACGGACTTGACGTGGGACAGGTCGCCCTTGTCGAAGCCGAACTTGTTGTTGGCGTAGTCGTACTTATCGGTCTCGCCGTAGTAGTGCATGGGGCAGATGGTGACGGGGATCTGATAGATGGCGGTGGCATTGAGCTCGGTCAGGGTGACGGTCATGCTGTAATCGCCGGTCTTGACGATACCCTCAACGTTGGGAGCGGACTCACCGGTCTGCACGCCGACGGTGTAGTCGGAGAAGGCGTCACCGATCTCGGCCTCGATGAGGGCGGAGATGCTGGTGCCGGCAGTCTCCTTGTTGATGCCCTCGTCGGTGATGTCATAGCCGTAAGCGGCCACGATGGCAGCCCAGAAATCCTCAACGGTGGCATCCTCGGCCAGCTCGAAGCCCCAGTTGGCAGCCTGTGCGGCCACGGAATCGGTGGCAGCGGCATAACCCTCGGCAACCACGTAGTCCAGGATCTCCTGCGCGAACTTCACGCCGGCGGCGTTGAAGGCAGCCCAGAAGGTGTTGTACTGGTCCTCGGTGTAGAAGTCGGTGGCGGTGTAGCCGTCAGGGCCGGCAGCCAGGATCAGGTTCATGCGGGAGTCCATACCGGAACGGTAAGCCTCCAGGCCCTTGATGGGGATGGAGTACAGGGTGGACACGCCGTCATAGGTGGGGTCAAGCAGGACGTAGTAGGAGAAGATGACATCGTCGATGGTCATCTCCACGCCGTCGGAGAACTTGACGCCGGGCTTCATGGTGATGTTGTAGTCAACAGTACCGTCCGCGTTCTCAACGATCTCGCAGTCGGCCACACCGTAATAGGTGTAGTCGGTGCCGTTGTAGGGACGGACATCGCCCTCGATGCCCTTCAGCACCACGGAACCCTCACGGTCGGTGCCCATCAGGGCATCGAAAACCATGCTCATGACCTGGTTCTCATAATCGTTGGTGTAGAAGAAGGGGGAGAACTTACCATCGAAGTTCTGCGTACCGACCACGAGCGTCTTAGTGGTCGGCTCCTGATCCTGATCGGAGGGATTCTTCTGCTCGCCGCAGGCGGTGAACAGACCCACGCACATGACCAGAGACAGGATCAATGCAAGTGCTCTTTTCATTGGATCTAACTCCTTTTCGTTTTTTATTTGCTTCAACGGGTGTTTACCCGTGGCGCACAGTTGGCTTTCTGCACACAAAGTGTGCAGAAAAAGGGAGTACTCCCTTTTTGGCTCTCCCCGCCGCCTCCGGCAGGGTCAGCCATTTTGCGTATTATACCATATCGGCGTGGCACTTGTACAGTCTTTTTTCTTATTCTGTCGCCATTTCGCCGTTTTTGCCAACAGGTTCCCATACGCTGCGCCGCACTATATGCCGCGCAAACAATGCCGCCGCAAGGGATACGGCCTTCAGCAGCAGGTACACCGCCGCCATGGCGCCGCGTCCACCACTGCCGGACAGCAGCAGGTATACGCCCTCCGCGATGATGCCCGCGCCGGCCAGGACGGCCTCCGCCAGACACCGGCCCGGCAGTGCCTGCACCGTGGCCTTGTAGACGTACTCCCGCATGGGGTATTCCCGGGCCTGCCAGCGGGTCATGGCCCACACTACGCTGCCGGTGAGACCCACCTCCGCCGCATAGGGCAGCAGCACATAGAAGCACCGGTCCATCCCCGGCGCGGAGATGCACCCGCCGGCCAGCACCGCCGCCGCCAGCACCGCCGTCAGCAGCCACAGCCGCCGCAGGAGCGCGGTGCGCTCCTGCTCGGCGGCGCGGCAGACGTAGCAGGTGCCGGTGTAGACGTAGTTGCCGGCCACGTCCCGGTAAAAGTCGTTGAGATGGGCGCGGCGTCCCCGCCGCTTCTTCTCCCCCGCCATTACCGGATGCCGGTCATGTCAAAGCTGTCCAGCCACTGCTCGGCAGCGGCGCAGACGCCCCGCAGGCAGCTCTCGTCGAAGGGAGACTCCAGCCCGGCATTCTTCAGCAGATCGGTGAACGTGCGGCTGCCGCCCTGCACGGTGTAGGCCATGTAGTGCTTCCAGGCGTCGCCCAGATCCTTCTGGATCATGGCCCAGAACTCCAGCGCCACGGTCTGCGCCAGGCAGTAGTCGATATAATAGAACGGGCTGGAATAGATGTGGTGCTGCCGCTGCCAGCGGCGGCCCTCGGTGTAGAACGGCAGGTCGCTGTCGTTCATATCGACCCACGGCATGTAGATGCCGGTCAGCTCCTTCCATGCGGCGTTGCGCTCCGCCGGGGTCATGTCGGGCTTCTCATACACGATGTGCTGGAAGTGGTCCACCATGGTGCCGTAGGGGATGAACGTCAGGGCGCCGGCCAGATGGCTGTACAGGAACTTGCGGGTGTCGGGACCGAAGAAGCCCTCGGCCCACGGCCACGCGAAGAACTCCATGCTCATGGAGTGGACCTCGCAGGCCTCCAGGCTGGGCCACACATAGCTGGTGGGGATGCGCTTGCGGTTGGTCCAGCTGGCGAAGGCGTGGCCGGCCTCGTGGGTCACCACCTCCACGTCGTGCTGGGTGCCGTTGAAGTTGGCGAAGATGAAGGGCACCTCATAGTCGCCCAGGCTGGTGCAGTAGCCGCCGGCCTGCTTGCCCTCGGTGCTCAGCACGTCCAGCAGCTCGTTGTCCAGCATGGTGCGGAAGAACTCCTTCGTCTCAGGGGACAGCTCGCCGTAGAACTTCATGCCCTGGGCCAGGATGTCGTCGGGCGTGCCCACGGGGCAGGGATTGCCGGAGCGGAACTCCAGCGCCATGTCCGCGAAGCTCAGGGGATAGCTCTTGCCCAGACGCTCCGCCTGCCTGCGGTAGATCTTGTCGGCCACCGGCACCAGATATTTCTGCACGGCGGCGCGGAACTTCTCCACATCCTCCTTGGTGTAGCAGTTGCGGCTCATACGGTAGTAGCCCAGAGTGGTGTAGCCCTCGTAGCCCATCTTCTTGCCCATGGTGTCCCGCAGGTGGACCAGCTTGTCATACAGCTCATCCAGCTCCGCCGCGTGCTCCCTGGCCCACTTGTCGTCGGCCTGCCACGCCGCCAGACGGCGGGCATCGTCGGGATCGCTCTTGAGCGGCGTCAGCTGGGACAGGGTGTAGGTCTTGCCCTCAAAGGGGATCTGGGCGGAGGCCAGCAGCTTCTCATACTCCTGCACCAGGTCGTTCTCCTGCTGCATCTCCGGGATGATCTCCGGCGTAAAGCACTTGCGGGCGATCTCGGCGTTGAGGAACATCAGGTCGCCGTACTCGGCGGTGAATTCGCTGCGGAACCTGGAATCCAGCATGGCCGCCTTCCACGCCTGCTGATACTCCTCCAACTCAGGGCTCACGTTGTTCCAGAACTTCTCCTCCCCGTCGTAGAAGGCGTCGCGGGTGTCGATGGAGTGGCGGACGGAGGCCAGCGTGGCCTGCGTCTCCATGGAGCGGGACACTTTCTGCTCCTCCAGAAAGGCCTCCCGGGCCTCCTCATAGGTGGCGGCGTTCTTCAGCCGCTCCGTCAGGGCCGTCAGCTCCTTCTTCAGGGCTTCCGCGTCCGGACGCACATAGGGCATTTCGGAAAACTTCATGTTCGGTTCCTCCTTGTACAGTTATAGTCAGTCTATGGTGCGGCGGCGGCAGTCAGCACCGCGCCGCACAGGTATACGCATTTATTGCTGGCGGTTGTAGATGGCGCTGACCGCCTTCCGGTTCCCGCCGATGAAAATGACCGCCGCCACAGCCGTCACGGCCATGAACGCCGACAGCACCAGCCGCGCGGGCAGGATCACCGTCAGCGCGCCGGCCACCAGCTGCCCCGTAAGGCTCCCCACGGTGTTCAGCATGTTGAACGCGCCGTTGAACCGCCCCTTCTTCTCATCCGGCACATAGCTCTGGGTGGCGGAGATGCGGATGGTGTAGCTGGTGACGCCCAGCAGGCCGTTGCACAGGCACATGGCCATCATCACCGCCACAGGCATATACAGGTATGTGCCCTCCAGCACGGAGATGACGATGTACACCGTCAGGGCGATGGCGTACTTCCGGTGGGTGGGCAGCTGCACCTTGTAGTGTACCAGTCCGCCCACGGTACGGCCCACCACCATCATGCCCCACACCAGCATGTACACATATTCGCCGTTGTCGAAGGTGCTCTTGAAGTACGGCAGCGTGATGACCTGGGACGCGCCGCCGGCCAGTGAGCTGAATGCGAAGTAGCACGCCACGGCCAGCAGGCCCTTTTCGCTCCACAGGAAGCCGAAGCCCTCCCGGATGTCCCGCAGCAGCCGCCGGGCGGAGGACTCCCCCTCCGTCGCCGCGGCCTTCTGCAGCTCGATATACTTCTCCTCCGCCCGGATCTGCGTCTCCGCGATGGCGGCGGTGAGGAAGCACACGGCGTTGATGCCCAGCAGCGGCGCGATGCCCACCTTGTTGTAAACGTAGGTGGAAATGGGGATCATCACCGCCGACAGCGTCTCCAGCACGCTGGCGATGGAGTAGGCCTTGGAGTAGTTGCCCTCCGTGATGAGCATGGGGTAAAAGCTCTCGTAGGCCACCATGTACACGCTGTTGATGGTGCCGATGACGAAGCACCCCACCGCCAGTATCGGAAAGCTGAACCACCCCTGGCTGAGGATCAGCGCCGCCCCGGCGTAAATGCCCGCGGAGATGAAGTCCAGCGTATAGATGGTGCGTTTCCGGGAGAAGCGGTCCAGGATGGCGCCGGAAAAGATGGGCGCGATGATCTGGGGCGCCGTGAACGTGGCGATGTAGATGGCATACAGCAGCGGTGAGTTGGTATAGTCCAGCACCAGCAGGCTCAGGGCAAAGCCGGACATGGCGTTGCCCAGCATGGAGACCACGCTGCCCAGCGTGATGATGGTAAAGTCCCGCGTCCACAGGGGAGCGACAGCGGGTTTCAGTTCGTTCTGTTCTGACATGGATGCGCGCGGGCCCGCCGGCGGCAGGTGCGCCTCCCTCCTTTCCTGAGATGAAACATTGTCGCGTGGATACACATTATAACGGATATGCGGCCAATTGGCAAGCATCTTTCGCCGCCGGGGATACAATGCTTGCCATGCCGGCAGCCCGTGTGCTATAATGCTGTACAGCAAAATTGTCCATCTTTCGCGGACAAAGGAGGTTTTTCTCTATGACACAGCATTCCGTCCGGCCCCTGCTGGACTTCATCGCCGACAGTCCCAGCTGCTACCACGTCATCGCCAACACCGCCGCGGAGCTGACGGCGGCGGGCTACGCCCCCCTGTCCGAGGGGGAGCGCTGGACGCTGGCCCCCGGCGGCAGGTATTTCGTCACCCGGAACAGCTCCAGCCTTATCGCCTTCCGTGTGCCGGAAAGGCTCACCGGCGGCTTTATGATGGCCGCCGCCCACAGCGACTCCCCCACCTTCAAGCTCAAGGAGCACGCGGAGCTGCGTGACAACGGCTATGTGCGCCTGAACACCGAGAAGTACGGCGGCATGCTGATGGCCACCTGGTTCGACCGTCCCCTGTCCGCGGCGGGCCGTCTCTTTGTCCAGGAGGGCGGCGGCATTGCGGAGAAGCTGGTGAACATCGACCGCGACCTGCTGGTGATCCCCAGCGTGGCCATCCACATGAACCGCAGCGCCAACGACGGCATGAAGTATCAGGCCAATGTGGACACCGTTCCCCTGTTCAGCGCCGAGGAGCCCGACGCCGCCATCCTCACCATGGCGGCCGAGGCCGCCGGTGTCCGTCCGGAGGACGTGCTGGGACAGGACCTGTTCCTCTACTGCCGGGGCCGGGGCACGGTGGTAGGCGCCCACGGCGAGTACATCCTCTCCCCTAAGCTGGACGATCTGGCCTGCGTCTGGGGCTGCCTGCAGGGCTTCCTGTCCGCCGGCGAGAGCGGCAGCCTGCCGGTGCTGTGCATCTTCGACAACGAGGAGGTCGGCTCCGCCACCAAACAGGGCGCGGCCTCCACGTTCCTGCGGGATATCCTGCGCCGCATCAGTCTGGCGCTGGGGCTGGACGAGGAGACGTTCCAGACCATGCTGGCCCGCAGCTTTCTGGTCTCCGCCGACAACGCCCACGCCGTCCATCCCGACCATCCGGAATACGCCGACCGGGGCAACTGCCCCCGCATGAACGGCGGCGTGGTCATCAAGTTCAACGCCAACCAGCGCTACGCCACGGACGGCCGCTCCTGCGCCGTGTTCCGCGCCGTCTGCGCCGATGCCGGCGTTCCGGTGCAGGTCATGGCCAACCGCTCCGACCTGCCCGGCGGCTCCACCCTGGGCAGCATCGCCGGTACGCTGGTGCCGGTGAGCACCGTGGATATCGGTCTCGCCCAGCTGGCCATGCACTCCGCATGGGAGACCATGGGCGCCCAGGACTGCGGCCATCTGGCCGCCGCCATGGCCCGCTGCTTCGAGACGGTGCTGTAAGTACTCCCGCGCCCTCCGGCCCCTGCCGGAGGGCGCTTTTGCGCAAAAAAATGTCCCTTTCCCGCAGGAAAGGGACATTTTTTCAGCTTATTGCCGCTCAGGCGGGCCAATCAATGGGCACCAGCTCACCCATGACCACATAGCGTGCATTGTCGTACACATAGTCGCAGGTGGACAGGGTCAAGATGTTGCCGGTAGGCGTGCCCACGCTGGACTTGAACGTGGAGCTACTGATGCACTCCTTGATGTAGTCCGCAGACAGGCTGTAATTGTACACCGTGGAATCACCCGGCGTCACCATACCGGCGAACAGGTTCACCTTGTACAGCTGGTTGGGGGTATACAGATACATGTAGGGATGCGCGTCGTAGAAGGACTGGTCCTTATACTTGACGATGGGCGCAAACATGCGGCCGGTTTTCATATTGTGACCGTACAGCAGGTTGTTCTGGCTGGTGAAATCGGAATTGCAGCGCCAGTCCAGGAAAACGGTGCCGTTCTTGTTGCTGGAGCCGTCGATATCGCGGTACAGATAGTACTCGCCGCCCTCCTCCGCCGTCTGCACGATGGGGTAGTTCAGGCCGGTGTTGGCACAGTAGAGCCAGCCCACCACATCGGGATACTTGGCCTGCAGCGCGGCAAAGTCCACCGTGATATAATCCGGTTCGCTGGTAGTCGTGTTGTTGTCCTTGTTGGCGGTATTATCTTCGGCGTTGTCCGGCGTCGTCGGCGTCACCGGTGTCACCACCTGGTCGATCAGCTCCTGCTGGTTCCGCTCACTGGCCTTTTTCTCCGCCACATAGCTGATGATCTTCACCGAGGAGAACACCAGCACAAGCAGCAGCAGCACCAGCACGCCGTAGTACATCACCTTGCCGTTTTTCCGCTTGCCGCCGCTCCGTCTGGGTCTGTCGGCATAGTCGGCGGGGCGGTTCTGCGCCCGTTCCTCGCGGGAATGCGCGCCGCGCTCCTGGCGGCGTCCGTTGGATCTATCGTTCATATAACAAGCCTCCTTGTCCTGCGTCATTGTAGCAGGTTTCCCATGTCAATGCAAGTTGTATTTGCAACGTGTAACCAATTGTTAATAGTTTGTCTTTACTTTACGCGGCATTTACGGTACAATACCTCTTACACAATATGGGACGGAACACCTGCGCAAAGCGTTCCGTTTCCGGAGAAAAGGAGCTTGACTGCGATGATCTATTTCAACAGCGATTATCTGGAGGGCGCCCACCCCGCCCTGATGGCAAAGCTGAATGAGACGAATATGGTGCAGACCGTGGGCTACGGCGAGGACGAGTACTGCGCCGCCGCGCGGGAGAAGATCAAGGCCGCCTGCCAGGCGCCGGAGGCCGATGTCCACTTCCTGGTGGGCGGCACCCAGACCAACACCACCGTCATCGCCGCCATCCTCCGGCCGTGGCAGGGCGTTCTGTCCGCCGTCAGCGGCCACATCAACTGCCACGAGGCCGGCGCCATCGAGTCCACCGGCCACAAGGTCATCACCCTGCCCACCGATAATGGCAAGATCACGGCCCAGCAGGTGGCGGATTATGTGACGTGGCACCGCAACGACGAATCCACCGAGCACATCGTCCAGCCCGGCATGGTCTACATCTCCCACCCCACCGAGGGCGGCACCCTGTACACCAAGGCGGAGCTGACGGCGCTGTACGATACCTGCCGCCGCTGCGGCCTGCCCCTGTTCATCGACGGCGCCCGCCTGGGCTACGGCCTGATGGCCGACGGCACCGATCTGACCCTGCCGGAGATTGCCCGGCTGTGCGACGTGTTCTACATCGGCGGCACCAAGGTGGGCGCCCTGTTCGGCGAGGCCGTGGTCATCATGAACGAGTCCCTGAAGAAGGACTTCCGCTTCATCATGAAGCAGCGGGGCGGCCGTCTGGCCAAGGGCCGCCTGCTGGGCGTCCAGTTCGACGCCCTGTTCACCGACGACCTGTACTTCAGAATCTCCCGCCACGCCATCGAGATGGCTCACCAGATCCGGGACATCTTCGTCTCCGCCGGCTACCCCCTGCTGTTCGACTCCCCCACCAACCAGCAGTACCCCATCATGCCCGACGCGGAGCTGGCCGAGATCGGCAGGAGCTTCGGCTACGAGTACTGGGAGCGTGTGGACGAGACACACTCCGGTGTGCGGTTCTGCGCCAGCTGGGCCACCACCCAAGAGCATGTGGACGCCCTCCGCGCCGCCGTGCAGGCCCTGAAAAAGTAAGCATACGCCAAAAAGTGCCTCTGACCGATGGTCAGAGGCACTTTTTTTACAGTTTTTTCGCCGCAATGTCGCACAGCTGGAGCCTTATGCCGTTTTTCGCCGCCAGCTCCCTGCCCTTCTGCAGCAGCTTGTCGCGGCTTTTGGTGATCAGCTGCACCACCAGCTCGTCCTTCTTGTCCTGGGGCATGGTGTTCAGCAGCGTCCGGGCCATGCCGACGGCCATGTCCGGGTTCCCGGCCAGCACACCGCCCAGGATGCCGCCCTTGCCGTCCTTTTCCAGCTTCTCCGCCAGCAGCGGCACCAGCAGCTCCGTCAGGCTGTTGTAGTCGACATCGTCAATGAGTATCTTCAGTTCCAGCATATGCTCACGCCCTGGGGCCTGCGGCCGCCACCTCCGCGCTCATGTGGGTATACTTTTTGAAATTCTCCGCAAAGCTCTGCGCCAGCTTCCTGCAGCTGGCCTCGTAGGCCGCCTTGTCCTCCCAGGTGTTGGCGGGGATCAGCAGCTGGTCGGGCACGCCCTCGATATGGGTGGGCACCTCCACGCCGAAGGTGGGGTCGGTGACGAACGTGCTCTTTTCGATGTCGCCGGTGAGGGCCGCCGTCACCATGGCCCGGGTATAACTCAGCTTCATCCGCTTGCCGGTGCCGTTCCAGCCGGTGTTCACCAGATACACCCTGGCCCCGGCCTTCTCCACCTTCTCCGCCAGCATGGCGGCGTACACGGAGGGATCCAGCGGCAGGAACGGCTCGCCGAAGCAGGTGGAGAACGTGGGCACCGGCTCAGTGACGCCGATCTCCGTGCCCGCCACCTTGGAGGTGAAGCCGGACACAAAGTAGTACATAGCCTGGTCGCGGTTCAGTCTGCTGATGGGCGGCAGCACGCCGTAGGCGTCCGCCGTCAGGAAGATCACGGTCTTAGGCACGCTGGGACTCATGCCAGACAGCTCCGCATTGGGGATATACTCCACGGGATAGCCCACCCGGCTGTTCACCGCCAGCGAGTCGTCGTCAAAGTCGAACTCCCGGGTGTCGGGGTCCATCACCACATTCTCCACCAGCGCGCCGAACCGGATGGCGTTGTAGATCTCCGGCTCCCCCTCGGGGCTGAGGTTGATGCACTTGGCGTAGCAGCCTCCCTCAAAGTTGAACACGGAGTCGTCGGCCCAGCCGTGCTCGTCGTCGCCGATGAGCATGCGGTCCGGGTCGGCGGACAGCGTGGTCTTGCCGGTGCCGCTGAGGCCGAAGAACACGGCGCTGTCGCCGTTTTTGCCGATATTGGCCGAGCAGTGCATGGGGAACACGCCCTGCTTGGGCAGCACATAGTTCATCACGGAGAACACGGATTTTTTGATCTCACCGGCGTACTGGGTGCCGCAGATCACCACCTCATGCGCCTCGTAGTCCACCAGAATGGCAGCTTCGGAGCGGGTGCCGTCGATGTCCGGCACGCATTTGAAGCCGGGGGCGGCGATGATGGTGTAGTCCTCACGGAAATCCCGGAGCTGCTCCGCCGTGGGACGGCGCAGCAGCTGGTGGATGAACAGGTTCTGGCTGGCCAGCTCGTTGACGATGCGGAACGCCTTGGTGTACTTGGGGTCGGCGCCGGCAAAGCCGTCGAAGATGAACACGTCCCGGCCCTGCAGATAGGCCAGCACCTTGGCCCGGATGGCGTCGAACTTCGCCTTTTCGATGGGGCGGTTCACCTTGCCCCAGGCGATGTCGTCATGGACGGCAGGTGTGTCCACGATGAACTTGTCGTTGGCGCTGCGGCCGGTGTACTTGCCGGTCCTGACCACCAGCGCGCCGGTGTTGGACAGTGTGCCCTCGCCCCGGCGCAGGGCGTGCTCCACCAGCTGCGCCGGCGTCAGATTGCGGTACACCGCCCCGGCGTTCACCAGTCCCAGCTTCTCCAGCCCGTAAGTTTCCATAGCTCGTTCCTCCTATATGATGTTAGGTGTTTATACTTTACAGTGATTGCAGCACACCGCTGAGATGCAGCAGTGCCTCCAGCACACCGCCGCCCACCGCCAGCGCCTTGTCCGACGCGGTGGTGCAGTATTCCGGGCGGCACCGGGGGTCCACATCGCCGGACTTCATGCCCTTATGCACCGGCGTTCCCTCCGGCAGGATGCCCCGTATCACACCGTCGATGGTGCAGCGCATGGGCAGGCCGTTCACCTCACCTGCGATGTCGCCGGCCTTTACCTCCGTGCCGATGTCCAGCAGCTGGCGGAACACGCCGTCCGCCGGTGCCCGCAGCACCCGCTCCCCGGCGTAGCCGCCGATCAGACCCGGTATATTGGTGTTGGGCAGGGCGCTGCCGTGATAGATGACCCGCCCCAGCGTGTGGCCCCGCATGGTCTCCACCACCGCGTGGCAGTCCGTCCCGGCGGTGAACCCCGGCCCTACGCCCACCACCACCGGCGCGTCGGTGATGGCCGTGCCCAGATTCCGCTTGGCCAGGATGGCGTCCACCTCCGCGTCGGGCCGCAGGGCATCACGGCACCGGCATTCCGGGTCGGCCAGCACCGGGATGACGCCCTGCGCCAGCAGGCGCTCCGCCTCCGCCGCGTCCGCCGCCCGTACCGCCGTCACGTCCTCCACCGTGGTCCGGCCCAGCACGATGGCCTGGGAAAAGCACACCGTCCGCCGTATGGCGGTGGGTGCCGGCAGATCGGTCATGACCACCTCCATATGGCTGCGGTGCAGCCGCAGGGCGATGCCGGTGGCGATATCCCCCGCGCCTCGTATCAACACGCGCATAAAAAACCTCGTTCTTCCGTATGGTTATATGCCTCATACTGGTGGTAGGATAACACTTTACCGGAAAAAGGTCAATCCCCGTTGACGTTTCCTGCTCCTCCTGTTAGAATAGCGCTATGGAAACGAAAATGACGTACAACCTGTCCTGCCGCCTGTTCACCGACGCCAAGTGCTTCGGTCCCGGCGTGGCCCGGCTGCTGCACGCGGTGCAGCGGCTCCATTCCCTGCGCGCTGCGGCGCTGAGCATGGATATGGCCTACTCCAAGGCGTGGACGGTCATCAAAAACTCGGAAAAGGCGCTGGGCTTTCCCCTGCTGTCCTCCACCACCGGCGGCAAGGGCGGCGGCGGCGCGTCCCTGACGCCGGAGGGCCTGCGGCTCCTTGAGGCCTACGACACGTTCTGCACCGGATTGCACGATGCGGCGGACAAGCTGTTCCAACAGGAATTTTCCGAATTTCTCTGAAAAATATCCCCCGACCCTGATGGCCGGGGGATATTTCTGCTTATTTCGCCGCCGAAATGGTCATATTGCCGCTGACCGTCTCCAGTTTCCAGACGTTGGCCGCACCATCGGTGCTGTCCACGTCGCTGCGAAACGCTCCGCTGACCGTCCGGGAGACGATGCACACCGGCACATCCGGCTGCGCGGCCAGCGTCAGCGTCACATTGCCGCTGGTGGTCTCCGCGTCCAGCTTTGCCGGCAGGACCTCCAGTGCCAGCTCCACCGGGCCGCTGACGCTGGACACGTCCAGCTCTCCGGTGCGGACGCTGCCGCCGATGGTGCCGCTTGTGGTGGACAGATCGATCTTCCCGGCGTTGGCGGCGTGCACCGTCACCGTACCGCTGACGCTGGATACATCCAGTTCATCCAGTGTCAGCGTGTCCTCCTCCGTCAGGTCCACGGACACATCGGCGCTGACCGCGTCGATGTCCAGCTCGTACAGCACCGTGCTGCGGGGCAGCTTCACCGTCAGGCGCTTCTCCTCCGTCAGGCTCACCAGCTGCGGCTGGGAGCGGATGTCCAGCGTACTGTCATCCTCGTCCACCCGCCATTCCATGGGCTGCGTCACCGGGCCGCCGTCCATCAGTGTCTCCGTCAGCTCGATGCCCTCGCCGTCGTACAGCACCACGTCCACCGCGCCGCTGACCCACTCGATGTCGATGGAGCGGAAACCCTTGATCTGCACGATGTCGCCGTCACCGGCGGTGTAGCCCGCATCCGGCGGCGCCGGAAGGCTCTCGTCCTGCTGTGTGCCGCCGTTTACCGGCTGCTGCGTCTGGCCGCAGGCCGTCAGCGCCAGCGCCATCACCAGCGCCAGCAGCGCTGCCGTCCATTTTTTCATAGGTCTTCACCTCATTTCCTCAGTTTTTCCCAGATCACCGTCTGCCCCGTCTCGCGGGTGCGGTCCATATCGATGACCCGCTGGTTCCGGCTGCCCCGGAACTGGAGGGAGATGTCCTTCAGCTCTTTGACGAACCGTCCGTCCACCAGCACATTGATGCAGGAGAGCATCGCGTCCGTCACCTCGCACCGGGGATAGCTGCCATCCCGCAGCAGTTCGTCCTCCAGACGGAAGCCGGTAAAGCACCACACGGTCTTTTGGGGGTATCTCTCCCGTATCTCCCGCAGCAGGGGCAGCAGCTCCCGCTGGTTCCGCGGCTCGAACGGCTCCCCGCCCAGCACCGTCAGCCCGTTGACAAAGGGCTTGTCCAGCTCGGCGAAGATCTCCGCCTTCGTCCCGTCGGTGAACTCCCGGCCGTAGTCGAAGTCCCACGTCTGGGGCTGGAAACAGTCCGGGCAGTGGTTGGTGCAGCCGGAGACGAACAGCGTCACCCGCACGCCGATGCCGTTGGCGATATCACATTTTTTCAGTTCTCCGTAGTGCATAAGCGGCCTCCTGTGGATGGGATGATAACCGGTAATTGTGAGGAAAATATGAACACGTTGAAAAAAGGCGGGCGTCTGCCCGCCTTTTTTTGCATTGCATCCAGACCTGCGGCACTTACAGGTGCAGCACGCGGTCCTTGATCTCCTGGGTGCGCCCCTGGTTCCAGAACTGGGTGCCGATGTAGCCGCAGGTGCGCCGGGCCACGTTCATCTTATCCTGATCGGTGTTGCCGCACTGGGGGCACTTCCAGATCAGCTTGCCGTCCTGCTCCACGATCTCGATCTCGCCGTCCCAGCCGCACACTTGGCAGTAGTCGCTCTTGGTGTTCAGCTCGGCATAGATGATGTGGTCATAGATGAACTTCATGACCTCCAGCACCGCGTCCAGGTTGTTCTGCATATCCGGCACCTCCACATAGCTGATGGCGCCGCCGGGGGACAGATGCTGGAACTGAGCCTCGAACTCCAGCTTCTTGAAAGCGTCGATAGGCTCCGTCACATGGACGTGGTAGCTGTTGGTGATATAGCCCTTGTCGGTGATGCCCTCCACCACGCCGAACCGCTTCTGCAGGCACTTGGCGAACTTGTAGGTGGTGGACTCCAGCGGCGTGCCGTACAGGGAGAAGTCGATGTTGTGCTGGGCCTTCCACTTCCTGCAGGCGGCGTTCAGCGCATTCATGATCTCCAGCGCGAAGGGCGTGGCGCTGGGGTCGGTGTGGGACTTGCCGGTCATGTACTTCACGCACTCGTACAGGCCCGCGTAGCCCAGGGAGATGGTGGAATAGCCGCCGTACAGCAGCTTGTCGATAGGCTCGCCCTTCTTCAGCCGGGCGCAGGCGCCGTACTGCCACAGGATGGGCGCGGCGTCGGACAGCGTGCCCTTCAGCCGCTCGTGACGGCACAGCAGCGCCCGGTGGCACAGCTCCATGCGCTCGTCAAAGATGCGCCAGA
>URST01000001.1 GCA_900550585.1 uncultured Eubacteriales bacterium | reverse complement strand
GAAATCCAAAAACCATGGGTTTTTGGCGGCGTTCTTTCCCCCATTTCTTTCGCTGTTGAAAGAAATGGGGCCGCCGGAGGCAAATACGCGGAAGCCCTGAAACCGCAGGTTTCAAGCAGTCTTTTTGCCGCTGTTGGCAAAAGTGACCCGCGCCCAGGGGCGCGGAACGTCCCCGTATCCCACACCGGCGCGCAAAAGTCCTCACTCCTCGTTGTACCCCTGGCTCCGGATAAAATTCACATTATCCCGCCAGTTTTCCTTGACCTTCACCCACGTCTCCATGTACACCTTAGTGCCCATGAACTTCTCGATGTCCCGCCGTGCCTGGGAGCTGATGCGCTTGAGCATCTCGCCGCCCTTACCGATGATGATGCCCTTGTGGCTGGCCTTTTCGCAGTAGATGGTGACATCCAGATCGATGATGCCGCTGTCCTCCCGCTCGGAGAACCGCGTCACCTCCACCGCCGTGCCGTGGGGGATCTCCTTGTCCAGACACCGCAGCATCTTCTCCCGCACGATCTCGGCACACACCTGGCTGTCCGCCTGATCGGTGGTCATGCCGTCGGGGAACAGCTGCGGCCCCTCCTGAGCGTACTTCGCCAGCTGGGTCATCAGGTCGTCCAGCCCGTCCCCCGTCCGGGCGGAGATGGGGATGATGGCGTCGAAGCCGTCATACGCCTCACTGTACGCGGCGATGACCTCCAGCAGCGCCTCCTTCTTCTCCACCGTGTCGATCTTGTTGATGCACAGCACGCAGGGCAGCCGCTCCTCCTGAATGCGCTGGAGCAGGATGCGCTCCGGCTCCCCCACATGGGCGATGGGCTCCACCAGCAGCAGCGCGCACTCCACGTCGCTCAGGCTCTCCCGCACCACCTTCACCATGTAGTCGCCCAGGCGGCTGCGGGGCTTGTGCAGGCCCGGCGTGTCCAGCAGGACATACTGGGTGTCGCCCCGGTTCACCACGCCGTAAATGCGGTTGCGTGTGGTCTGGGGCTTGTCCGACACGATGGCGATCTTCTCGCCCACCAGCGCGTTGGTCAGACTGGACTTGCCCACGTTGGGCCGTCCGCACACGGTGATCATAGCCGTTTTCGTAATGTTCTTCATCAGGTGATCCTCAACTTTCTTTCATTTGAGCAATTTTGTGTGTATTTTGCTTCCGTTCCAGACCCAGCACGGCCATGATGGCCTCCTCCCGCGCCCGCATCCGGGCCTTCTGCGGTCCCTCGTCCATGTGGTCGTAGCCCAGCAGGTGCAGCACCGAGTGGACGGCCAGATACGCCAGCTCCCGCCGGCCGCTGTGGCCGTACTCCTTCGCCTGCGCCTTCACCCGCTCCAGCGAGATGGCCATGTCGCCCAGCGGCACAAGGCCCGTGGCCACGTCCGCGTCCTCCCCGGAGGGCAGCTGGCCCTCCGTCAGCTCCAGCGCCGGAAAGCTCAGCACGTCCGTGGGCCTGTCTACCTGCCGCATGTCCCGGTTCAGCTCCTGTATGCCCGCGTCGCCGGTCACATATACGTCCACCTCACAGGGCACGTCCACGCCCTGCTCCGCCAGCGCCGTGCGGATGACCCGCCGCAGAAAGCTCTTTGTGCCGTCGCTGACGCCGGGCACGTCCGCCGTCACCGGGATATAGTGTCGTTTCATTTCTTTTTCTCCTCAAATTTCGCGTAGGCCTCGATAATGCGCTGCACCATGACATGGCGCACCACATCCTCCTTGGTGAGCTTGCAGATGGACACGCCCTCCACGTCCCGCAGCACCTTCATGGCCTCCTTCAGACCGCTGGCCTTGTCGGCTGGCAGGTCGATCTGGGTCACATCGCCGGTGATGACCACCTTGGAACCGAAGCCCATGCGGGTCAGGAACATCTTCATCTGCTCGCGGCTGGTATTCTGGGCCTCGTCCAGAATGATGAAGCTGTCGTCCAGCGTCCGGCCGCGCATATACGCCAGAGGCGCCACCTCGATGTTGCCCCGCTCCAGATACTTCTGATACGTCTCCGCGCCCAGCATGTCAAACAGCGCGTCGTACAGCGGCCGCAGGTAGGGGTCCACCTTGCTCTGCAGGTCGCCGGGCAGGAAGCCCAGCCGCTCCCCGGCCTCCACAGCGGGCCGCGTCAGGATGATGCGGTTCACCTGCTTGTCCCGGAAGGCGGCCACCGCCGCCGCCACCGCCAGATACGTCTTGCCCGTACCGGCAGGCCCCACGCCGATGGTGACGGTCTGCTTCAGAATGGCGTTGACGTACTCCTTCTGTCCGATGGTCTTGGGCTTCACGGGACGGCCCTTGCTGGTGATGCAGATCACGTCCTGCGTCAGCTCGCTGATGCGCTCGGCCTGGCCGGAGCGCACCAGCCCGATGACGTAGCGCACATGCTGGTCGGAGATGCTCTCCCCCTTGTTGGACAGCGTCAGCAGCGCCTGCACCGCCTTCACCGCCAGCATCACGTTCTCCGGCTCGCCGGACACCACGATCTCGCCGCCCCGGTTCACCACCTGTACCTGAAACTCCGTCTCCAGCAGGCGGATGTTCTCGTCGAAGGAGCCGAACAGGTTCACGGCCTCCTCCATGCGTTCAATGCTGATGCGTTGTTCCATAAGTGGGTCTTTACCTCCCCATATCCTGTATATCCAGCGGCGATGATACGCCGATCTGTTCCTCACACTCCGCGCGGAGCGTCACCACCAGTCGGTTCCCCTGCCGGACGGCGTCGAAGCTGTGATCCAGCAGCTGTCCCTGGCTCCGCTCCAGCGCCGCCTGCAGCTGCGCCATGAGCTGTGTCTCGCCCTCGGCCCGGGCGTCCGCCATGGGCCGCTCCGCCGCCACGGCGGCGCAGCGCACCGTGCGCTCCGTCACCAGCGTCACCGGCAGCGTCAGCCCGAAGGGCAGCCGCGCCTGACGGTACACGGTCATTTTATCACAATCGGTGCCTGTCATGCTACCCTTTCCGTAGATTTTTATGCGGTTTCTCCCGATGTCCACCGCCAGCCGGGTGACGGCTCCCACCTCCTGCCCCTTTTCCTGCACCGTCAGCGGCACGGACACCGACAGCTCATACCATGTCCGCGCCCACACCTGCCCCATGCCGTGAAGCAGCCGGTAGCCCCGCTGGTCGGAGTCCACCACGCCGGAGATCAGCACCTGCCCCGCCGTAACGGTGGTGCCGGCCATGACCTGCGCCTGTCCGTCCAGCGCCTGTATCCTTGTGACAAGGCCGTCCCGGGCGGCCACCACGTTGGCGATCTCGCCGTCGGCGTAGAGATGGGGCGGGCGCTGGCGCTCCACCACCTGCACATGGGCGGTGCAGCCCCGCATGTTCACCGTCAGCCACACCAGGTCCGGCAGCTCCAGCAGCACCTGGTTGCGCAGGGCCTCCTGGTCGATGCGGCTCCGGGCGCCCAGCGTCACGCCGTGCTTTTCCAGTGTCCGCAGAATGGTCTCCGTGGGCACGGTGTCGTTGCCCGTCACCTGAAAATCCCAGATGTGGGTGCTGCCCAGCGCCAGCACCGCCGCCAGCACCGCCGCCGCGGCCAGCAACACATAGCGCCACCTGTACTGCCGCCACACTTCCGGCGCGCCCTCCGTCCGCACCACAGTGAGCACCGCGTCCGTCCGGGTCAGCACCTCCCGCAGCCGGGGCAGCTCGGCCCGGCTGGTAACGGCCCGCAGCCGTATCTCCGACAGCCACGCCAGCTCCCAGAACGGGATGCCGTGGGCGGCACATAGGTTCAGCACACGCTCCGGTGCGGCGCTCTCTACCTCCACCGTCACCTGCCCCCGCAGGTAGTTCAGCACTTTCCGATACATGGCCGCTCCTTACTCCACCAGCTCCACCCGGCAGATCACGCCGTTGATGCGCAGCTCCTCGTCAGTCATCACCGCCAGCTCCAGCCCCTGTCCCTGCACCCGCACCACCACCGTCCCGGCGTTGATGTCCACCGCCTCGGTGCTGTAAGACAGCACGCCCCGGTGCCGGTCGATATAAAAGGAGCGGTTGCCCAGCAGCTCCATCCGGGCCACGCCGGCCGCCAGATTCACCGGCAGATCCAGCCGGTCCATGGCCCGCTGGCTGGCCTGCGACAGTTTTTTGGAAAGCTTTGCCACGTTCTCCACCTCCGTTGCCTGTTCCGTGGGTGAGAAAAGCGTATGCGCGCCCGGCGGAAAAGTTGCCTGTCCGCGGGCATATCCGGCGGGGAAAAACGCATAAGGTGACAGCGGTGATGGATTTGAAAAAATGGTTCTTAGCGCTGGCCGCCGCCCTCTCCGGGGTGCTGGCGCTGCTGCTCCTGTTCCGTGAAAGCGTTGCGGCGCAAGGGGTACGGGATGGGATATCCCTCTGCCTCGCCTCCGTCATACCGGCGCTGTTCCCTTTTTTCGCGGCGTCGCAGCTGCTGGTGTCGCTGGGCGCGGCGGAGGTGCTGGGGCGGGCCGCCGGGCCGCTGTTCCGCAGGCTGTTCGGCATGGGCGGCGCCGGGGCCTCCGCCTTTCTGCTGGGGCTCATCGGCGGGTATCCCGTGGGCGCAAAAACCACGGAAAGCCTTGTGCGGCAGGGGCTGCTCGCCCCGGAGGACGGGGCGCTGCTGCTGACGTTCTGCAACAACGCCGGGCCTGCGTTCATTCTGGGCATCGCGGGCAGCGGCGTGTTTCAGAGCGCCCGCGCCGGCATGTGGCTCTATCTTATCCACGCGGCGGCGGCCACGGCGGTGGGGCTGTTTTTCTGCTTCATCAGGAAGTGCATCATGAAGCCAGAAACTTCCTGTTTCGTTCAGGTTTCCGGTACATCATGCAATTCTCCGGCGGCGGGGCGCAGAAGGCCGTCCCCCTCCCCTGCCGCCGCGTTCATCGGCGCGGTGCAGGGCGGCGTGACGGCCATGGCCGGGGTGTGCGGCTTCGTCATTTTCTTTCTGGTGATGCTGCGTCTGGCGGAGAGCTTCCTCGGCACGCTGCCGCCGATGGCAGCGGGGTTCGTGGAGCTGACCAACGGCATCCTGCGGCTGACGGCGGACCGGGCCGGGTTCATCTCGGCGGCGGCGCTGCTGGGCTGGGGCGGGCTCAGCGTCCACTGCCAGACGGCGGCGGTGCTGGGCGGCTCCGGCGTGTCCCTGCGGTGGTATCTGCCGGCCAAGGCGGCGCAGGCCCTCCTGTCGGCGGCGATGGCGGCGGCGGTGTGGCGCTGGGTGCTGTGACAAAAAAACACCCCGTACCATGCGGTACGGGGTGTTTTTTTGTCGGGGATGGGACAGGGGTCAGCGCTGGCCCTTGTCGTAGGGGATGCCCTCGGCCTTGGGGGCGCGGGACTTCTTGGAGGTGAAGGCCAGCACCACCAGCGAGATGATGTAGGGCATCATGTTGTACACTGGGCCGGGGATGTTCATGGCCTTCAGGAAGTCGAAACCGGCGTACACATTGGACAGCGCACGGAACAGGCCGAACAGCAGGGCCGCCAGCGCGATGCGGGTGGGCTTCCACTGGCCGAAGATCATAACGGCCAGCGCCAGGAAGCCGAAGCCGGCCACGCCGTATTCGAACCGCCACTCGGACACGCCGGCGGTGATGAACACGATGCCGCCCAGACCGCCCAGCATACCGGAGATCAGGACGCCGGCCCAGCGCATCTTATAGACGTTGATGCCCACGGAGTCCGCCGCCTGGGGATGCTCGCCGCAGGCCATGAGGCGCAGACCGAAGCGGGTCTTGTACAGCACCACATAGGCACCGATCAGCAGCAGCAGCGTCACCAGCATGAACCAGCTGAACTCGAAGGAGCCGATGTTCACCACAAACGCCTTCTTGGCGCCGGCGTACTGGATGATGGAGGACACGTCATCGGGGTTGGCAGCGGTGTTGATGGCCTTGACGATGACGGTGGCGCCGGCGGTGCCCAGCATGTTCAGGGCCGTGCCCACGATGGTCTGGTCCGCCTTGAAGTTGATGCAGGCCACGGCCAGCAGGCTGGAATAGACGGTGCCCAGCAGCGCGGCGGCCAGCAGCACCACCACGATCATCACAAAGGCGGAGGAGTTGGCGGGCATGTAGCGCATGGCCAGCGCGCCGCCCAGCGCGCCCATGATCATGACGCCCTCCAGACCCAGGTTGATGACGCCGGAATGCTCGGAGAAGCAGCCGCCCAGTGCCACCAGGATCAGCACGGAGGCGAAGATCAGCGTATATTGCAGCAGCAGTACCATTACTGATCGCCTCCCTTCTCCGCAGATGCGTCCGTTTGCGATGCGGCCTGTTCCGCCGCCTTTGCCTTCTGGATGGCCTTTTCCTCGCGGCGGGCGATGGCGCTGTTCATGGCGTACTTCATAAACAGCACGAAGCCGCACAGGTAGATGATGACGGCGGCGATGAGGTCGGAGATCTGTGCGCAGTACATGGTCTTATCCACATACGCGCCGCCGGCGGTGATGTGCTGGATGAAGAAGGAGGCCAGGATGGTGCCGATGGGGTGCAGGCCGCCCAGGAACGCGGCGGCGATGCCGCTGAAGCCCATGCCGGGCACGGAGGAGGAGGTGCACTGCCACTGCTCATAGCCGGTGAGGTAGAACATGGAGGCGCCCAGCGCCGCCAGCGCGCCGGAGATGGCCAGCGTCAGGATGATGTTGCGCTTTTCCGCCATGCCGCAGTACTTGGCGGCGTTCTTGTTGTTGCCGGTGGCCCGCAGCTCGTAGCCGAAGCGGGTCTTTTCCAGCACCACCCAGACAAGGATGGCGATGACCACCGACAGCGGCAGCGCAAGACCCACATACTTGTTGTCGTTGAACAGCGCGCCCAGGCCCAGAGAGGGCAGGATGGCGCGGGGGTTGGTGTCCGCCAGCACCACGGTGTAGGGGCTGGCCACCTCCTTGACGTTGGTCAGGAGCATATTGGTCAGGTAGAGGACGATCCAGTTCAGCATGATGCCGGAAATGACCTCGTTGACGTTGCAGTAGGACTTCAGCAGGCCGGAGACAGCACCCAGCAGGGCGCCGCCCACCATGGCCAGCAGCATGCAGGGCAGCCAGCTCCAGCCCCACGCCAGCGCGGCGTACAGGCTCAGGGCCACGCCGGCGCAGTACTGGCCGGCGGCGCCAATGTTGAACAGGCCCACCTTGTAGGCGAACAGGATGGCCAGCGCGCACATCAGCAGCGGCGCGGTCTTGACCAGCGTGTTGCCCAGGTACTTCAGCTGGGTGTCGGAGCGGCTGTACGTCAGGAAGTTCTTCATGACGGTGGCGATGGCCTCGCCGGCGCCGTTGGGATTGATGAACAGCAGCACGATGTAGCCGATGAGCATGCCCAGCACCACGCACACCAGAGAGGCCAGCAGGGACTGGACGCCGCTGTTTTTCAGGAGATTCTTTTTCATGCCGTCACCTCGTCTCTCTTGGCGCCGGCCATGTACAGGCCCAGCTCCTCCTGGGTGGTCTTCTTGGGGTCAAGCTCGCCCACGATCTCGCCCTCGTACATGACAAGGATGCGGTCGGGCACGTCCATGACCTCGTCCAGCTCCAGCGATACCAGCAGGACGGCCTTGCCCTTGTCCCGCTCGGCCACCAGCTGCTTGTGGATATACTCGATGGCGCCCACGTCCAGACCGCGGGTGGGCTGCACCGCCACCAGCAGCTCGGGATCGCGGTCGATCTCACGGGCCACGATGGCCTTCTGCTGGTTGCCGCCGGACATGCTGCGGGCCGCAGTGACGGGGCCCTGTCCGCTGCGGACATCGTACTGCTCGATGAGCTTTTCCGCGTATTTGCGGATATTGTCCCGGCGGAGGAAGCCGGCCTTGTCGGTGAACTCCGGCTCGAAGTACCGCTGGAGCACCAGATTGTCCTCCAGTGAGTAGTCCAGCACCAGACCGTGCTTGTGGCGGTCCTCGGGGATGTGGGACATGCCCATGGTATTGCGCTTGCGGATGGAGGCGTGGGTGATGTCCTTGCCGCAGAGGGATATCTTGCCGGAGACCAGCGGCTCCAGACCGGTGAGGCCGTAGACGAACTCCGTCTGGCCGTTGCCGTCGATGCCGGCCAGGCACACGATCTCGCCCCGGCGCACCTTCAGGCTCACGTCGCGGACGGCGTTGTTTTTATGTATCTTGCTGGCCACGGTCATGTGCTCCACGTCCAGCACCACGTCGCCGGGGGTGCAGGGTTTCTTCTCCACATGGAAATTGACATTGCGGCCCACCATCATGGCGGACAGCTGCTCCATGGAGGTGTCCTTCGTCTCCACGGTGCCCACATACTTGCCCTTGCGCAGCACGGTGCAGCGGTCGGCCACGGCCATGATCTCGTTGAGCTTGTGGGAGATGAACAGAATGGACTTGCCCTCCGCCGCCAGATTGCGCATGATCTCCATCAGCTCGTCGATCTCCTGGGGCGTCAGCACGGCGGTAGGCTCGTCGAAAATGAGGATCTCGTTTTCGCGGTACAGCATCTTCAGGATCTCGGTACGCTGCTGCATGCCCACGGTGATGTCCTCGATCAGCGCGTCCGGGTCCACCTTCAGGCCGTATTTCTCGCTGAGAGCCAGCACCCGCTGGCGGGCCTCCTTCTTCTGGAGGAAGCCGTGCTTCGTGGGCTCCACGCCCATGATGATGTTGTCCAGCACAGTGAAGCACTCCACCAGCTTGAAGTGCTGGTGGACCATGCCGATGCCCAGTGCATTGGCGTCGTTGGGGTCTTTGATGGACACCTCCACGCCGTCCTTTTTGATGATGCCCTCCTCGGGCTGGTACAGGCCAAACAGCACGCTCATCAGCGTGGACTTGCCGGCGCCGTTTTCGCCCAGCAGGGCGTGGATCTCTCCCTTTTTCACCTGTAAGGTGATGTCGTCATTGGCGATGATACCGGGAAACCGTTTTGTGATGTGCAGCATTTCGATGGCATACGGTGTATCCAAGTTTTCGCCCTCCCTTCCGTTTTATGGCCCGCCGCTTGCGCTGTGTGCGGGGACGGAAACCATGAATATATCTAGTATACTATACTTCCCGGCATAAAGCAAAGTTTTTTCGGAGAAATTGATGATACCGGTAACGGCAATTGCTGGAAAACGCGCAAAAAAACAGAGGCTGCGGATGCAGCCTCTGTTTTTTACGGTAAGTACAGGCTTACTTGATGTTGCCCAGATCCTCCACCGTGATGACGGTGGCGAAGTCGGAGGCAGCCTTGGTGATGTCGTTGCTGACGGTCAGGGTGCCGTCGAACATGGCCTTCACCAGAGCCTTGTAGTCGTCCTGGGTGAACGCACCATCAGCCCACTGGGTGGACTCCATGGGGATCTGGACGTAGTTGGCAGCGGGATCGTCAGCGGACACCAGGCCCAGCGTGTCGATCTTGGCGGAGTACTTCTCCCAGTTGCCATTGACGATGACATCGGTCAGGGTGTCATAGGTGGCGGGATACAGGCCCTTCATGGCGGAGGTGACGGTCAGAGCCTTGTAGCCCTCGACGGTGGCGGCATCAGCGCCCTCGCCGGCGGCGTAGTTGGCAATGACACCGGCCTGGTCAACGTCAACACCGATGACCTTGGCGCCCTCGACCTTCTTGGCGGCGTCAACAGCGGAGGTGTAGATACCGCCGCCGCAGGCGAACACGACCTCAGTGCCGCCGGCATACCAGGTATCCATAGCGGCAGTGATGTCGGCATCACCGAAGAACTGGTTGCCGTAAGCATAGTTCAGCTTGACATCGGTCAGCTCCAGCTCGGCGGCAGCGGCATCAACGCCCTGCACGAAGCCGTAGCCGTAGCGCTGGACAGCGGGGACAGCCATGCCGCCCAGGAAGCCCAGGTTCTTGTAGCCCAGCTTCACAGCAGCGTAGCCGGCCATGTAGCCGCACAGCTCTTCCTGATACACAGCGCAGTACAGGTTGGCGGGAACCACAAAGCCCTCGCCCAGGTCACCGGCGGACACGTCCAGCGCGATGAACTTGACATCGGAGAAGTTGGGGGCGGTCTCCGCGATGGCGGCGCCGAAGGCGTAGCCGGGCATCACGATGACGTTGTAGCCCTGGTCGATAGCGCTCTCGATCATGGCCACACGGTCGGCGGTGTTATCGCCGGCGGGCTTGAAGTACTGGAAGTCCACACCGTTGGCCTCCGCGAAAGCCTTGCAGGCCTCGTAGGTGGTCTGGTTGAAGGACTGGTCGGTGATGTCGCCGTAGTCGGTGATCATAGCGACCTTGTAGGTGACCTCAGTGTTGTCACCGGTGTCGGCCGGCTCCTGCACGTCGGGCTGCTTCTGCTGGCCGCAAGCGACCAGAGCCAGAGCCATGACCAGAGCCAGCATCAGAGCAAGAAACTTCTTCATAATTCTGAATCTACCTTCCTAAATTTTTTATTTTCACGCCAATGGCGGGAAAACCGTTTCCGCGGACGCAGGGACATACGCCCTTCCGTGCGCATCGTGCATTATAGCAGATTCGTTTGCCGTTGGCAAGCAAAATTCGCACTTTTTGGAGGCGTTTTCAACAAATTTTGGAAATTATTAACAAACTGTTTGTGCGATATGCGCAAATGTGCTTATTTCGCGGCCATTTTTACCGCGATCTCCAGGGCGATCTTCATCATGTTGGTGAACGTGGTCTGGCGGTCGTCGGCGGACAGCTCCTCGCCGGTGATGAGGTTGTCGGAGATGGAGCAGATGGCCAGCGCGCGCTTGCTGGTATAGGCGGCGGTGCAGTACAGGCCGGCGGCCTCCATCTCCACGGCCATGACGCCCATCTTGGCATAGCGCATGTTGCGGCCGGCGGCGTCATAGAACGTGTCGGAGGAGTAGAGGTTGCCCACGGGCATCTTCACGCCCAGCTCCTTCGCGCTCTCCACGGCAGCCATCAGCAGGTCGAAGTCGCAGATGGGGGCGTAAGCGCCGCCCAGCTCGTACTGGTCGGCAAAGCTGGAATTGGTGCAGGCGCCCTGACCGGCCACCACGCTGCCCAGCTCCAGATCGGCGCGCATGGCGCCGGCGGAGCCGACGCGGATGATATTCTCCACGTCGTACTGGGTGTACAGCTCATAGGAATAAATGCCGATGGAGGGGATGCCCATGCCGCTGGCCATGACGGAGACGGGCACGCCCTTGTAGGTGCCGGTGTAGCCCTGGACGCCCCGGACGTTATTGACCAGCTTGGGCTCGGTGAGGAACGTCTCGGCGATGAATTTGGCGCGCAGGGGGTCGCCGGGCATGAGAACGGTTTTGGCAAAGTCGCCCTTGGCGGCGTTATTGTGGGGAGTAGGCATGTGATGGTTCCTCCTTATATAAATTACTGTTCCATGGCCTTGACGGCCTTGACGATGCGGCTGGTGCCCAGACGATCCGCGCCCAGCGCGATGAAGTCCCGGGCGTCGTTGAGGTCGGCGATGCCGCCGGCGGCCTTGATCTTCACATGGGGTGCCACGTGTGCCTTGAACAGCGCCACATCCTCACGGGTGGCTCCGCCGCCGCCGAAGCCGGTGGAGGTCTTGATATAGTCCGCGCCGGACGCGGACACCACGCGGCACAGCTCGATCTTCTCGGCATCGGTGAGCATGCATGTCTCGATGATGACCTTCAGCAGGCGGCCGTCACAGGCGGCCTTGACGGCCTTGATCTCGTCCAGCACCCGGTCATACAGGCCGTCCTTGACCCAGCCGATGTTGATGACCATGTCGATCTCGGACGCGCCGTTCTGCACGGCGTCGGCAGCCTCGAAGCACTTGGCGGCGGTGGTGTCGTAGCCGTTGGGGAAGCCGATGACGGTGCAGACGGCGATTTTCCCGGCGACGTATTCCGCCGCCTGCTTCACATAGCTGGCGGGGATACAGACGCTGGCGCAGCCGTACTTCACGCCGTCGTCGCAGATGGCCTTGATCTCCGCCCATGTGGCGGTCTGGCTCAGCAGGGTGTGGTCCACGCGGCTGAGGATATTTTTCAGCTCTTCGTTCATACAACAAGCTCCTTTCGGGATTTTGCGGTCATACAGGGGTATTATAGCACAGGCGGCGGGAAATAGCAAGGTGGAGGGTGGTCCGTGCCCCGGCGCGGGTCACTTTTGCCCGCAGCGGCAAAGGACCGCTTGAAACCTATGGTTTCAGGACTTCTGCGTTTTTGCCGCCGGCGGCCCCATTTCTTTCAGCAGCGGTAAGGGATATTTCGCGCTCCGGCGCGACCCACTTTTGCCCTCGGCGGCAAAAGTGGGCAAAAACGCCGTTCAAACCTGCGGTTTGAAAATCTGCCCGCGCCCCGTACACTGCGCCTTGCTGTTGCTGCGTCCCACGCGGACGCGGCAGGGCGAAAACCACCCGAAATGTGGCATTGACCTGCTCCTATCCCCGCTGCCGCTGAAAACGCAAAATGCAGGAGTGCGTGGCCCTACCGTTTTGGGCGATTATCAAATCGCGCACTTGCCGCCAACAGCGGCAAGTGTTGGTGCGGCCCTCCGGGCCGCGCAGATTTGATAGAGCTGCGCACCGGCGTATTTCAGAGTAAAAGCGGCAGCGCACAGAGAAATACGTCGATTCAACATTTCGGACAAATCAGAACGCACCGGCAAGCGGTGGAAGGAAATCCAAAAACCATGGGTTTTTGGCGGCGTTCTTTCCCCCATTTCTTTCGCTGTTGAAAGAAATGGGGCCGCCGGAGGCAAATACGCAGGTCGCGCCGGGGCGCGAAATATCCCTTGCCGGGCGCGGAATATCCCGCCCCTGCTTTTTCCGCCGGGGAATAAAAAGAAAGACCGCCGGAGCGGTCTTTCTTTTTATACGTTTTACTTGCCGAAGTAGCGGTTCAGCAGGCCCTCGAAGGCCTTGCCGTGGCGGGCTTCGTCGCGGGCCATTTCATGCACGGTGTCATGAATGGCGTCCAGATTGTACTTCTTGGCCAGCTTCGCCAGCTCGAACTTGCCGGCAGTGGCGCCGTTCTCGGCATCCACGCGCATCTGCAGGTTCTTCTTGGTGCTGTCGGTAATGACCTCGCCCAGCAGCTCGGCGAACTTGGCGGCGTGCTCAGCCTCCTCCAGGCCGGCCTTCTCCCAGTACAGGCCGATCTCGGGATAGCCCTCACGATGGGCCACACGGGCCATGGCCAGATACATGCCTACCTCGGAGCACTCGCCCTCGAAGTTGGCGCGCAGGCCGTCGATGATCTCCTGACGTACCTCCTCGGGCACATCGTCACCGAACACCTTGCCGACACCCACCACATGCTCGGCGGCCCAGGACTTCTCCTCGGACTGGAGCAGGAACTTCTCGCCGCTGACGTGGCACACCGGGCACTCAGCCGGGGGAACATCGCCTTCATGAACGTAACCGCAAACAGGACATACCCACTTCTTCATAATCGTATCCTCCATTTATATGTTATATTGATTTGTTTTGTGAGGGTCGCCCCTCTCGCTTACTGTGGTCAGTATAACACGGACGCAGGATTTGATAAGTTGCATTTGCAACATTCAAAAAGTTTTTTCCAAAATATGCTTTACAGGCCCAGAAATGCCCGCCAGACCCGGATATAGCGCTCCGCTTCGGGCTGATCGTCGGCCTCGGCGGCCATGCGCAGCAGCGGCTCCGTGCCGGAGAAGCGGCAGATGACCCAGCTGCCGTCGGCGAAGTACACCTTGCAGCCGTCCTCCCGGCTGATGTGATCCACGGCTGTGCCGAAGTCCGGCGTCTCGCAGCGGACGAACAGGCGCTCCTGCAGCGCCGCCTTACGCTCCGGGGTCATGCGGAAGTCCGCCTCCGCCCACTGGGGGTCACCGTACTGGGCGGTGATCTCCGCGAACAGCGCCGACACCGACTTGCCGGTGACGGCCAGCATCTCCACCAGCAGGGCGGCGGCGTAGATGCCGTCCTTGCCGGAGATGTGGCCCCGGACGGCCATGCCGCCGGAGGACTCGCCGCCGATGACGGCATCCGTCTCCGTCATCTTGGCGGACACCCACTTGAAGCCCACCGGCACCTCGTAGCACTTTTCGCCGAGACCGGCGGCCACGCGGTCCAGCAGGTGGCTGGTGGAGTTGTTGCGGACGCAGGGGCCATGCCAGCCCCGGTACTTCACCAGATAGTAGTACAGCAGCACCAGCAGCTTGTTGGGGTGGATGAACTGCCCCTCGTTGTCGATGACGCCCAGACGGTCGGCATCGCCGTCGGTGGCAATGCCCAGATCGCAGTGCCTGTCCAGCACCAGCGCCGCCAGGGGCTTCAGGGTGTCCACGTTGGGGGCGGGCAGCTTGCCGCCAAACAGGGTGTCGTGGCGGTCGTGGATGATCTCCAGGTCGCAGCGGCAGGTGGTCAGCAGCATGCTGAGGCTGGACCAGCTGACGCCGTACATGGGGTCGAAGCCGATGCGCAGCGCCGCGCGCTTGATGGCCTCCACGTCCACGGCGGAGAGGATGCTGTCCAGATATTCGTTCATGGGGTTGGCCTCGGTGATGAGACCCTGCGCCACCGCCTCGTCGTAGTCCACGCTCCTTACGTCGGCGGGGGTGAGCTGCGCGATCTCCGCCTCGATGCGGGCGGTCACTGTCTCGTCGGCGTCCCGGCCGCCGGCAGTGAACACCTTGATGCCGTTGTAGATAGCGGGGTTATGGCTGGCGGTGACGGCGATGCCGTAAGGCTCGCCGCGCTTTTTCACCGTGAACATCATCAGGGGCGTGGGGCTGGAGCGGTTGATGACGTAGGGATGGAAGCCGCAGCCCGCCAGCACCTCCGCCGCCCAGTGGGCGGATTCTTTGGACAGGAAGCGGCGGTCGTAGCCCACGCAGACCTCCGCGCCGGCGAGACCCTCCTTCTCCATCAGGCGGCACAGGCCCGCCATCAGCAGGCGGATGTTCTCCTTGGTGAACTCATCCGCGATGACGGCGCGCCAGCCGCCGGTCCCGAATTTGATCATGTGTGCAGTCTCCTTTCAGCGGAGCGAAAGGCGCCCCGCAGGGTATTCGATGGTATTATAACCAATTCCGCGGCGGGAGAAAAGCCGCGAAACATGCGAAAGGATGGGAGCATTCTGTGCTTTTTTCTCAATAATCCACCTTCATGAGACACAGACCCTCCGGCGGGGCGGTGGGGCCGGCCAGCCTGCGGTCTTTGGCGGCCAGGATGTCCTGCACATAGGCAGGCTCCCAGTAGCCGCGGCCCACCTCCAGCAAGGTGCCGACCAGAATGCGCACCATGTTCTGCAGAAAGCCGGTGCCGTGGAACGTGAAGATGACCCGGTCCTTCCGGCGCTCCACGGTGATGCTGTCCACCAGACGGACGGTGGACTTTTTCATGCGGGGATTGCCGCAGAAGCTGGCAAAATCGTGCTCGCCGGTGAGGTGCGCCGCCGCCTGACGCATCCGCTCCACATCGGGGCGGTAGTCCAGCAGCGTCACATACTTCCGGTCGAACACCGGCTTCACCGGGCCGTCAAAGCAGGTGTAGCGGTACGTCTTGCCCAGCGCGTTGTAGCGGGCGTGGAACCGGGGCGACGTCTCCTTCACCTCCCGGACGGCGATGGCATCGGGCAGGTAGCGGTTCAGGTAGTCGCGGATGGCGTCGGGGCTTTCCGCCACATCCAGCACCGTGTTGGCCGTCATGGCCCGGGCGTGGACGCCGGCATCGGTGCGGCCCGCGCCGATGATCTCCACCGGGCGGCCCTGCAGCCGGGAGAGCACGGCCTCCAGCTTGCCCTGTATGGTATCCTTCCCCGGCTGGCGCTCCCAGCCAAAGAAGCGGGTGCCGTCGTAGGCGATGGTCAGCTTGTAGTTCTGTTCCAAAAAAATCACGCCCTTTCCGCCTCATTGTAGCAGAAAGGACGTGATTTGCCAACTCAATTTCTTACAGCCAGCCCATCATCTTGATGAAGCTGTACAGCAGCTTCAGACCGTAGAAAATGATGACGGCGCCGCAGACCTTGTTGATGATGTTCAGCACCTTTTCGTTGAATTTGCTGCCCAGCAGGGATACCAGCGTGGACACCGTCAGGAACCAGATAACGGAGGCGGAGCCGAAGCCGCAGATGAACGGCACGTCCGTGCCGGCGGGCAGCGTGGCCCGGAAGGCGCCCAGCATCATGGTGCCGTCGATGATGGCCTGGGGGTTCAGCCACGTCACCACGAAGGCGGAGGTGATGAGCTTCCACACCGGGACGTTTACATCCTTTCCGCCCTCCAGACTGGCCTTGGAGCGCAGGAGGCCGATGCCGATCCAGATGACGATGAGGCTGCCCGCCGCCAGAATGACCTTCTGGAGCCAGGGCACCGCCTGCATCAGCGCGCCGGCGCCCAGAAAGCAGGAGACACCCAGGGAGATGTCCCAGAAAATGACGATCAGCGCCGTCAGGTACACGCGGCTGCGCCTCTGGGTGAGGGCGCTGTTGATGACGAACAGGTTCTGCAGGCCGATGGGGGCCACATAGGCAAGGCCCATGGTCAGGCCCTGAAGGTAGATGTTCATGGGGTGATCTTCTCCTCTTGCTATTTACTTTATTTTTCTTACCTGCTATTATGATAGCACCGGGAGCGGGAAAAGCAAGAACGCAGATTTATATGAGCAGGTCAGGAGGAACTAACCATGTCCGAGTCCCACTACGATTGCCCCTGTATGGAAAAATGTCCGCTGCACCACGCCATGCTGCTCATCGGCGGCAAATGGAAGGTGCAGATCCTGTGCGCCGTGTGCAACGCCGGGGCCATCCGCTACAACGCGCTGCGGGGCAAGCTGGACGGCGTGAGCAACACGGTGCTGGCCTCCGCTCTGCGGGAGCTGGAGCGGGACGGCCTTGTGACGCGGAAGGAGTATCTGGAGGTGCCGGTGCGGGTGGAGTACAGCCCCACCGACAGCTGCCGGGAGCTGCTGCCCATTCTGGAGCAGCTGTCCGACTGGGCGGAAAAGCGGATGTGAACGGAAAATATCCCGCCGGTGCCGTGGGCACAGGCGGGATATTTATATATGTATGGTACGCCGCTCAGACCGAGACGCGGCGGACACCGTCGTTGGCCTTCATGAAGGCCAACGCCTCCTCGTGGGTGATGGGCGGATCCAGCTTGGCCGTGACCTCCATGCGGAGGATGCCGTCCTCCCGGGTCAGGCTGCTCTCGGTGATCTGGCCGTGGTGGGCCTTCACCAATTCGTCGAAGCGGGCCAGCAGGTCGTCGCTGTCCGCCATCTCCACCACCAGCTCCTGGGTGGTCAGGGCATCGGCCCCCACGGGAAAGCGGTGGAACACGATCTGGATGGCCACCAGCACGGCGGCCTCGATAAGCCCCACCCAGTACATGCCCGCGCCGATGGCCATGCCTACGGCAGAGGTGCCCCACATGCCGGCGGCGGTGGTCAGGCCCCGGATGGAGTTGCCGTTCTTGAAAATGACGCCGGCGCCCAAAAAGGAGATGCCGCTGACCACCTGGGCCGCGATGCGGGCGGGGTCGGCGCCCCGCAGGCCGGCCACGGCCACCAGATCCACAAAGGCGTACTTGGACAGGATCATGAACAGGGCGGAGGTGCAGGCGATGATGCAGTGGGTCCGGACGCCGGCCTCCTTCTGGCGCTTGCTGCGCTCCAGTCCCACCAGCGCGCCCAGCATGGCCGACAGCACGATGCGGATGAAAAATTCCAGATTGTCAAAAACGGTCAGCGCCGCCTCCGGCAGGTAATTGGTCAGATCCGACAGCATGGCGGGGACCTCCTTTCGCGGTGTACATTTTGAGATAGTATCATCTATTATACGCGGCGTGTCAAGCTTTCAGCAGGGGGAATCCTGTCAAATTGCCTAAAATTCTGCGCACTTTTGCAGGTGTTTCCCGTTTTTATTGACATCTTTTCGCAAAGCGGCTATAATGCATTTCATTCAAAGGCTACCTTTGAAAATTGTGAACGGAGGAAAAACATAATGAAGAAGTTTTTTGCACTTCTGCTGGCGCTGGTCATGGCACTGAGCCTGGTCGCCTGCGGCGACAAGACGCCCGCCAACGATCAGCAGGGCGGCGGCGATGGTGACACCGCTACCTATCCCGAGTATTTCAACGGCATGGAGGATCTGATCGCCGCGGCACAGACCGAGGGCGAGCTGGTCGTCTACGGCTCCTGCGAGGAGGAGTATCTGGCCGCCGCGTGCCAGCACTTCGAGGACCTGTTCGGCATCAAGACCTCCTTCCAGCGCCTGTCCACCGGTGAGGTGCAGGGCAAGGTCGAGGAGGAGAACGGCAATCCTTCCGCCGACGTGTGGTTCGGCGGCACCACCGATCCGTACAATGTCTGCGCTGCCGAGGGTCTGCTGGAGGCCTATGACGCCGTCAACGCCTCCCACCTGGTGGGCGACATGTACCGCGATGCGGACGGCTACTGGTACGGCATCTACAAGGGCATCCTGGGCTTCATGGTCAACACCGACGAGCTGGACCGCATGGGTATCGAGGCTCCTCAGGACTGGGCTGACCTGCTGAAGGACGAGTACAAGGACCTGATCTGGCTGTCCAACTACAACACCGCCGGCACCGCCAAGCTGGTCATCAACACCATGATCCAGAAGTACGGCCACGACGAGGGCATCAAGTATCTGGTGGATCTGGACAAGAACATCGAGGTCTATACCAAGTCCGGCTCCGGCCCCAGCAAGAACGTGGGCACCGGTGAGTGCGTCATCGGCATCGGCTTCCTGCATGACGGCATCACCCAGATCGTGGACAACGGCTACACCAACATCGAGCTGATCATCCCCTCCAGCGGCACCTCCTTCGAGGTGGGCGCCACCGCCATCTTCAAGGGCGCTGCCCACTCCAACGCCGCCAAGCTGTGGATCGAGTACGCGCTGTCTCCCGAGTGCGTGAACCTGGCCGCCCAGTACGGCTCCTACCAGTTCCTGGTCATCGACAACGCTACCCAGCCCTCTCAGGCCGCTGAGTTCGGTCTGGATCCCAACAACGTCATGGACTATGACTTCGAGGACGCCAAGAACAACATCAAGACCTACGTCGAGGAAGTGATGGCCGCCCTGGCCGACAACGGCGCCGACACCGGTGCGGACCGTTTCCAGACGGAGTGATCTGAAAGCAGCATATCCTGACCCTCAGCACTTTCACGGGGCGGCGGCGTTTGCCGCCGCCCCGCTTGTTTTGTATCCATTACACCTACCATTCCTTTCGGGATGAGAAAGGAGCTTTCTATGGCAAGGACCCAAGGCGCGGCGCTGGATCGGAAGAAGCTGATGGCAGACCCCATCATGGTCACCACCATCGTCGTGCTCATTGCATTTCTGACTTTGTTTATCCTCTATCCCCTGGCCATCCTGCTGGTGGATAGTTTTGTGGGAGACGGCTCCCTGAGCCTTGATACGTTCCGGCGTATCTTCGCCATGCCGCGCTTTACCACCGCCATCACCAACACCCTGAAGGTGGGCTTTCTGGTGGGCATCCTGTCCGCCCTGATCGGTCTGCTGTTCGCCTATGTGGAGGTCTATGTCCGCATGGGACGGTTCGTGGGCGGCCTGTTCAAGGTGGTGTCCACGCTGCCGGTGGTCTCGCCCCCCTTCGTGCTGAGCCTTTCCATGATCATGCTGTTCGGCAAGGCGGGCATCATCACCCGGTTCCTGCTGGGCATCTACGACAACAGCGTATACGGCTTCTGGGGCATCGTGGTGGTGCAGACGCTGACATTTTTCCCCGTGTGCTACATGATGCTCAAGGGTCTGCTGAAGAACATCGACCCGTCGCTGGAGGAGGCGGCCCGGGACATGGGCGCCTCCCGCTGGAAGGTTTTCACCAGCGTGACGCTGCCGCTGATGCTGCCGGGTCTGGGCAACGCCTTCCTGGTGACGTTCATCGAGTCCATCGCCGACTTCGCCAACCCCATGATCATCGGCGGCTCCTATGACACCCTGGCCACCACCATCTACCTGCAGATCACCGGCTCCTACGATAAGCCGGGCGCCGCCGCCATGGCTGTGGTGCTGCTGTGCATCACGCTGCTGATGTTCGTGGTGCAGAAATACTATCTGGAGGCCAAGACCGCCGCCACCCTGACCGGCAAGGCCTCCCGCGCCCGGATGCTCATCGAGGACAAGAGCGTCAAGGTGCCGCTGACCATCCTGTGCGCTCTGGCCGCCGGGTTCGTCATCCTGATGTACCTGTGCGTGCCCATCGGCGCGTGCTTCCCCACCTGGGGCTTCAAGTTCTTCCCGCTGACGGGCAAGTGGTTCGGTCTGGTGTTCACCCGGTATCACGGCTTGCAGGCGTTCCGGGACTCCTTCGTGCTGAGCCTTATCTCCGCGCCCATCACCGCGCTGCTGAGTATGATCATCTCCTATCTGGTGGTAAAGCGGAAGTTCAAGGCCAAGGGCTTCATCGAGGCCGTCTCCATGCTGGCCATGGCCGTGCCCGGCACGGTGCTGGGCGTGGGATACATCCGCGGCTTCGCCGGCGGCGTGTTCAACACCGGCTTTTTGCAGGGGCTGTACGGCACAGGGCTGATCCTCATTATCGTGTTCGTGGTGCGCTCGCTGCCCACCGGCACCCGCAGCGGCATCTCCGCCCTGCGGCAGATCGACAAGTCCATTGAGGAATCCGCCTACGACATGGGCGCCGACAGTCTCAAGGTGTTCATGACCGTGACGCTGCCGCTGATCAAGGACTCCTTCCTCAGCGGTCTGGTCACCGCCTTCGTGCGCAGCATCACTGCCATCTCCGCCATCATCCTGCTGGTGACGCCGCAGTTCCTGCTGATCACCGTGCAGATCAACGAGTTCGCCGAAAAGGGCTCGTACAGCCTGGCCTGCGCCTTCGCCACCATCCTGATCGTCATCACCTACGGCGCGGTGCTGCTGATGAACCTGTTCATCAAGCATTTCGGCACCAGTAAAAACATGAAGGAGGATCAATAAGCCATGGAAAAAGTGAAAAAGGGCGTCCGTTTGGACCATATCTCCAAAATTTATCAGGATCCCAAGACCGGCAAGGACTTTTACGCGGTGAAGGATACCTCCCTGACCATCGAGCCGGGCAGCTTCGTGACGCTGCTGGGCCCCTCCGGCTGCGGCAAGACCACCACCCTGCGCATGATCGCCGGCTTTGAAAGCCCCGACGAGGGCGAGATCTATCTGGGCGACGAGGCCATCAACGCCCTGACCCCCAATAAGCGGGATACCGCCATGGTGTTCCAGAGCTATGCCCTGCTGCCCCACTACAACGTGTTCGACAACGTGGCCTATGGCCTGAAGCTGCGGAAGATCCCCAAGGACCAGATCCATGAGCGCGTCATGAAGATCCTGGAGCTGGTGGAGCTGACCGGCATGGAGGGGCGCATGACCAACCAGCTCTCCGGCGGTCAGCAGCAGCGTGTGGCGCTGGCCCGGGCACTGGTCATCGAGCCGTCCGTGCTGCTGTTCGACGAGCCGCTGAGCAATCTGGACGCCAAGCTCCGCGTGTCCATGCGCACGGAGATCCGCCGCATCCAGCAGGAGGTGGGCATCACCGCCATCTACGTCACCCATGACCAGTCCGAGGCTATGGCCCTGTCGGACAACATCATCATCATGAACCACGGCGTGGTGGAGCAGATGGGTACGCCGCAGGAGATCTACTACCATCCCAAGAACGAGTTCGTGGCGGACTTTATCGGCGAGGCCAACTTCCTCAAGGGCACCATGGCGGGCTTTGACGGCGATCACGCCATTCTGGACGTGGAGGGCTGCAGAACGCGGGTGGCCGGCCGCGGCGATCTGGAGACCGGCAAGGAGTACACCGTGGTGCTGCGTCCGGAGTCCGGCACGCTGGCTGACGAGGGCGGCCTGCCCTGCAAGGTGGTGCTGAGCTGCTTTATGGGCAGCTACCAGAACTATCACGTCATGGTGGGCAATACACTGGTGAAGCTGGCGGAGCACGATCCCAAGAACAAGCGCATCTATCAGGTGGGCGACATGTGCCATCTGGTGTTTGAGCCGGACGGCGTACACGTCCTGTAAAATACCATCTGCCGCCGCCGGGAGACCGGCGGCGGCACTGTTTTGCGCCCTGCGGCGGAAAAAGAGTGACAAGCGGGGCGTTTGATGCTATAATGAAACCATCAGTTGACTACGATGATACGAGGTGTCCCCCATGAATCGCACATATCCGCAACTGGAGATCGATCTGTCCGTGCTGCGCGGCAACGCACAGCAGGTCATCCGCCGCTGCCGGGAGCAGCATATCCGCGTGTGCGGTGTGGTGAAGGGAGTGGACGGCCTGCCGGAGGTGGCCCGCACCCTGCGCCAATGCGGCGCGGAGGAGCTGGGCACCAGCCGTCTGGAGCAGGTGGAGCGGTGCCGCGCCGCCGGGATCGGCGGCCCGTGGCTGCTGATCCGCATTCCGGGACTTTCGGAGCTGCCGGACGTGGTGCGGCTGTGTGAGACATCCCTGCAGAGCGAGAGGGCCACGCTGGACGCGCTGGAGGAGGAATGCGTCCTGCAGGGCAAAACCCACCGGGTCATCGTCATGGCCGATCTGGGCGACCTGCGGGAGGGCTTCTGGGACAAGGACGAGATGGTGGACGTGTGCGCCCATGTGGAGTGGGAGCTGCCCCATGTGGAGCTGGCCGGCATCGGCGTGAACCTGACGTGCTACGGCTCCACCAAGCCCACGCCGGAGAAGATGCGGGAGCTGCTGGCCATCGCGGGGCGCGTGGAGCAGCGCATCGGGCGAAAGCTGGAGGTCATCTCCGGCGGCGCCACCAGCTCCTTTACGCTGGTGCACTGGGGCACCATGCCGGAGGGCATCAACCATCTGCGCATCGGTGAAAACATCCTGCTGGGCAAGGACTTGCAGGTGGACTGGGGCATCCGGGACATGGACTATCTGCGGACGGACGGGTTCACCCTCCGGGCCGAGGTGGTGGAGGTGCGGGACAAGCCCACCTACCCCATCGGCGAGTTCGCCATCGACGCCTTCGGGCGCAAGCCGGTGTACGAGGATCGGGGCATCCGGCGGCGGGCCATTCTGGCCCTGGGCCGGGCGGATGTGGGCGATCTGGAGTCGCTGCTGCCCCGGGAGCCGGGTCTCACCGTCATCGGCGGCTCCTCCGACCACTGCATCGTGGACGTGGAGGACTGCCCCCGCCGGCTGGAGGTGGGCGATGCGGTGGCGTTCTCCCTGTGCTACAGCCACATGCTCTACGCCTCGAGCCGGGGCGATATGACCATCAAATTCGTAAATTAACATAGGAGGATCGTGAGAATATGGGGAATATGGGAGAACTGAGCGTCCTGCTGATCGGTGTGGTGGACGCGCTGTTCGCGTTTTTCGTGGTGGCGCCCATCATGCTGAACACCGCCAGCCTGTTCGGCGTGCAGAAGCGGTTCGCGCAGGCCATGGTGGAGGAGGGCGTCATTGACGCGGAGACGGTGAAGCTGCTGCACCCGAAAAAGCAGATCGCCGGCGTGCTCATCTCGGTGGTGCTGTTCGCCGTGCTGATCTGGACGTGCTGGAAAAGCGCGCCCATGGGCTATCTCTGCGGCGGCGTGGCGCTGGTGGCGGGGTTCCTGAAGTACCGCAAGATCGTGCAGTACAACAGCCTGACCGTCAAGACGTTCCGCAACACCTACAAGGACCACATGGACGTTCAGAAGTTCAACAAGTTCGTGGATACCCATTTCTGAGAGACAAGAGAGGATGCACACGCGGGCGTGTGCATCCTCTCTATTTTGCAGAAAAGGAGACGGCAGCGGGAGCTGCCGTCTCCTTTTTCTTATGTGGGGATATACGCTTACTTGTGGGCCAGGATCTTGTTGGCCTCGGCCATCTCCTGGAAGATGCCCTGATGCTTCTTGGCGATGATGGCCTTGATGACCAGCAGCGTGCCGACCATCAGCGCGATGGCGATGATCAGGTTGATGACCACGTTCTGGATCAGGCCGGCCAGAATGAAGCTGACGAACGCCACACCGGAAACGGTCAGGGCATAGGGCAGCTGGGTGAACACATGGTTCAGGTGGAAGCAGTGAGCACCCGCGGAGGCCATAATGGTGGTGTCGGAGATGGGAGAGCAGTGGTCGCCCATGACGCCGCCGGAGCAGGCAGCCGCCAGGCCGATGGTGCAGAGGATAGGCTCCACGTCGTAATCGAACACAGCCACGACGATGGGGGCCATGATGCCGATGGTGCCCCAGGACGTACCGGTGGCAAAGCCGATGGCGGCGCCGATAAGGAAGATCACGGCGGGCAGGAACACCTTCAGGTCACCGGCGCCGGCCATGGCGTTCTTCACGAACTCGGCGGAGTACATGGCGTAGCGGGTGAAGGAGCACAGCGTCCACGCGAAGGTCAGGATCAGGATGGGGGCGATCATCTGGATGAAGCCCTGAGGCACGGACTCGAAGGACTTCTCGAAGCCGATGGCGCCGCGCAGCCAGAAGTAGATGAACGTGAACACGCAGCCGATCATGCCGCCCAGACCCAGGGCCGCGCCGGCATCAGCGTTGGAGAAGGCCACCATGAAGTCGTGGTAGCAGTCTGCCTCCAGGTCGTAGTAGCCGCCGGACCAGATCAGGGAGACAACGCAGACGATGATCAGAACAACGACAGGAACCAGCAGGTCCGCCACGGAGGACTTGCCGGAGGCGGGCTTCTCGTAATCGTCAGCGCCGGCGAAGGGACGCTCGGGAGTGGTGAACAGGTCGTTCTTGACCTGGGCGTTATACTCGTGGGTCAACATGGGGCCGTAGTCGATGTTCCAGATGGAAATGACCACCATCATCACCAGCGTCAGCAGGCAGTAGTAGTTCCAGGGGATCTGCTTGATGAACATCTCGATGCCGTTGACGGAGTCGGAATTGACGTAACCGGAGACGGCGGCGGCCCAGGAGGACACGGGGGCGATCATGCAGACGGGAGCGGCGGTGGCGTCGATGATGTAGGCCAGCTTGGCACGGGAGATCTTGTGGGACTCGGTGACGGGACGCATGACGGCGCCCACGGTCAGGCAGTTGAAGTAGTCGTCGATGAAGATCAGCACGCCCAGCAGCATGGTCATCAGCTGTGCGCCGGCGCGGCTGGTGACGGTCTTTTTGGCCCAGCGGCCGAAGGCCTCGGAGCCGCCGCCTTTGTTCATCAGGTCCACCATGATGCCCAGCACCACCAGGAACACGATGATACCCATATTATAGGTGTCGGCCAGAACGGAGACGATGCCGTAATCAGCGCCCACCAGCGCCACAGCGGTATCCCAGGGGGCGAAGCCGGTGTACAGCAGAGCGCCCACCAGGCAGCCCAGGAACAGAGAGGAATAGACCTCCTTGCTGATCAGGGCCAGCACGATGGCCACGATGGGGGGCAGCAGGGACCAGAAGGTGCCTGCGAACGGGGTGGTCGCGCCCTCGACGAGGATGGGGGCGTCCTTATAGCTGATGCCCAGAATGACCAGCAGCGCCACAAAGACACCCAGCGCAATGAAATACGCGATCTTGGTACTTTTCTTTTCCATGGATGTGATTTACCTCCTCACAATTTGGTTTTTTCATCCTACCTGTTTTTCAGGCGGTTGTCAATATTTCACCAACTTGCAGGGCGGGTAATTTTGAACAAATTATGAACCGCGTTTTCTCCCTTTCCTCCAATTTTCAGGGCATTTTACGCGATATTATCATGTGTTTTTCGTTCTTTTCATTTGTTTTATATAGTTTTTGCAAACGTAAGTTGCATTTTTTATCGCTCTGTTAGCGGAAAATCCGCTGTCTTTTCAAGTTTGTTACGTCGGTTATCTGTTAAGATGCTATTTTAAAAACGCGATATTTCGTCAATTCTTTACAAAGAGAAAGACCGCCGCACCGGCAAGCGGTGCGGCGGTCTTTATGAAAGCAGTGATGCACTTCCGAAGCAGGGCGTACCTTACTTGTTGGCCAGGACCTTGTTGGCCTCGGCCATCTCCTGGAAGATGCCCTGATGCTTCTTGGCCATGATAGCCTTGATGACCAGCAGGGTGGCGACCATCAGCACGCAGGCGATGATCAGGCAGATGACCACATCCTGGATCAGACCCGCAATGATGAAGCTGACGAAGGAAACGCCGGCCACAGTCAGAGCATAGGGGATCTGGGTGAACACATGGTTCAGGTGGTAGCAGTGGGCACCAGCGGAAGCCATGATGGTGGTATCGGAGATGGGGGAGCAGTGGTCGCCCATAACGCCGCCGGCGCAGGCAGCCGCCAGGCCGATGGTGCACAGAGTGGGCTGTACATCATAGTTGAACACCTGGACAACGATGGGAGCCATGATGCCGATGGTGCCCCAAGAGGTACCGGTGGCGAAGCCGATGGCGGCTCCGATGATGAAGATCACGGCGGGCAGGAACTTGGCCAGCTCGCCGGCGCCGGACATGGCGTTGACGACGAAGTCAGCGGAGTTCATGCCGTAGCGGGTCAGGCCGCACAGCGTCCACGCGAAGGTCAGGATCAGGATGGGGGAGATCATCTGAATGAAGCCGTTGGGAACGGACTCGAAGGACTTCTCAAAGCCGATGGAGCCGCGCAGCCAGAAATAGATGAACGTGAACACCAGAGCCAGCATGGAGCCGATGGCCAGACCGGCGCCGGAAGAAGCGTTGGAGAAGGCGCCCATGAAGTCGCCCACATACTCGCTCTCGGCATCATAGAAGCCGCCGGTGTAGATCAGGCCGATGATGCAGGTGGCGATCAGCACGATAACGGGCAGCAGCAGATCCAGCACGGAGGACTTGCCCTTGGAGCCGGTCTCGTAATCGTCAGCGCCGGCGAAGGGACGCTCGGGAGTGGTGAACAGGTCGTCCTTGACCTGGGCATTGTACTCGTGGGTCAGCATGGGGCCGTAGTCGATGTTCAGGATGGAGATGACCACGATCATCAGCAGGGTCAGCAGGCAGTAGTAGTTCCAGGGGATCTGCTTGATGAACATTTCGATACCGCTGACGTTGTCAGAGTTGACGTAGCCGGAAACGGCGGCAGCCCAGGAGGACACGGGAGCGATCATGCAGACGGGAGCGGCCGTGGAGTCGATGACATAGGCCAGCTTGGCGCGGGAAATGTGATGGCTCTCGGTGACGGGACGCATAACGGCGCCCACGGTCAGGCAGTTGAAATAGTCGTCGATGAAGATCAGCACGCCCAGCAGCATGGTCATCAGCTGCGCGCCGGCGCGGGTGTGCACGGTCTTGGTAGCCCAGCGGCCGAAGGCCTCGGAGCCGCCGGTCTTGTTCATCAGGTCCACCATGATGCCCAGCACCACCAGGAACACGATGATGGCGATGTTGCCGGAGTCGGAAACGGTGGTGACGATACCGTTGTCACCCTCCACCAGCTGCACCAGCGTCTCCCAGGGAGCGAAGTTGCTGACCAGCAGAGCGCCGACGAGGCAGCCCAGGAACAGGGAAGAATACACTTCCTTGCTGATCAGGGCCAGCACGATGGCCACGATGGGGGGCAGCAGGGACCAGAAGGTGCCTGCGAACGGGGTGGTCGCGCCCTCGATGAGGATGGGGGCATCCTTATAGCTGATGCCCAGAATGGCCAGCAGCACGACAAAGATACCCAGCGCAACGAAATACGCTATTCTGGTACTTTTCTTTTCCATGTGTGTGATTTACCTCCTCACAATTTGTTCTCTCATCATACTCGCCCGTTAAGATATTGTCAACCTCTTAATGTTATATTCGATTATTTTAACAAATTGTGAACGCGCTTTTCCGTCGTTTTTACAAAAAAGAAGGGCCGTTTGGGGCGGCACAGGGCGGCGCAGGTGCAGTTTTGACGCGAAAGAAAGTGTTGGTAAATCAGGGTTTTTGTGAAAACACAGGCACAAAAAGGATGCCGGGGCAGCTACCCCGGCATCCTTTTTTATGTATGTTCAGCTTTCGTTAATTTGCCGTTAAGCCGTTCAGAAGAAGAAGTCCTTCAGCTGGCCGTACAGGATGAGGATCATGCACAGCGGGGTGATGAACTTCACGCAGATGCCGAAGAAGCCGTAGCCGCCCATGGGATGCCCGGACTTCTCCACCTCCTCCTTGATGACCTCCGGCCCGATCTCCCAGCCGATCATCAGGGACATCAGCAGGGCGCCCAGCGGCATCATGATGCCCTCAGACAGCATATCCCAGAAGTCCAGCCAGCAGTCGTTCCACATGCGGATGGAGGTCTCCGGCAGGTTCATCAGCTTCCACGGCGCGAAGCTGGAGCCGCCCAGCTGGTCGGCGCACACCAAGATGCAGCCCACGCCCACGGCGACGGCAGCGATGAGGGTGTACGTCTTGCGCTTGTCGCCCTTGCCGGCATCGCGGGCCTTATCCACGAAGTGGGCCACAATGACCTCCAGCAGGGAGATGGAGGAGGAGATGGCGGCGAACACCACCAGCAGGTAGAACAGGATGCCGAAGATGGGGCCTGCGCTGCCCATGCGGCTGAACACGTTCTGCATGGTGACGAACAGCAGCTGCGGGCCGCCCAGCGCGCCATCGGGGTCCAGGGCGAAGCGGCCGGGGATGACGCACAGGCCGGCCATCAGGGCCACCAGCGTATCCATGGTGATGATGAGGATGGCATTGTTCTGGATGTTCTCCTTTTTATCCAGATAGGAGCCGTAGGTGATCATGGCACCCATGCCCAGGGACAGGGAGAAGAACATCTGGCCGCCGGCGGTGGAAAGCACCGTCAGGAAGTCGGGCGCCTCCTTGATGACGCCGTTGGCAACGGCCCAGCCGGGGATGAACATGTACTTCAGGCCCTCCGTGGCGCCGGGGAGGGTGCAGGCGCGGATGATGCAGATCAGCAGGGCCACGAACAGGGCGGGCATGCCCACGGAGCAGACCTTCTCGATACCGCCGCCGACGCCGCCCAGCACGATGAGCATGGTCAGGGCCACGAAGATCAGGCCGTAGATGATGGCCTCGCCGGGGCTGGCGATGAAGGTGCTGAACACCTCGGCACCGGTGGCCGTTCCGGCGCCGAAGGAGGCGCCGAACAGGTCGCCCACGTTCAGGACGGTGTACTTGATGCAGTAGCCGCCCAGCGCGCAGTAGAAGAACAGAATGAAGAAGGCGGACAGGATGCCCATCCAGCCCATCCACCTGAACTTCTTGGACAGGACGCGGTAGGCCTCCACGGCACCTTTGCCGGTCTTGCGGCCGATGGCCAGCTCGCCCACCATGACGATGAAGCCGCACAGGACCGCCAGAATGAGGTAGATGATGAGGAACGTAAAACCGCCGGAGGCGCCCATCTTATTGGGGAAGCCCCAGATGTTGCCCAGGCCGACTGCCGAGCCGACCGCGGCCATCAGGAAACCAAAATTGGTTCCAAAGCCTTTTCTTTCTTCCATGTTTTCTCTCCTTACAATTTTCCCCCGCCTTACCCAGCGGGCGTATTTGTATCTTACCGCGAGAAAAAAACGATGTAAATAAGGCGGGTCGGTTCTTAGCGTGCGCTTGCCGCAGGGCCGTTTTTCCTTTATTTTACTCATATAAAGGGCTTGTGAAGTGTCGATGCGTGTCGGTCGTAATTTTCTTGTAAAGAAACTTTCGACGCAAGAAAAACGCCCCTTATGGGGCGGTGACTTAAGAAAACATTGAAGCAAAAGACGGTTTAGCTTGACGGCTATGCCGTCTTTTGCTGTTTTTGAGTTGTATTGTGGGCTTCTTCGATAGCCCGTGTAAAGTCAAATGCACCGATGAAGTTATAGACAATAGTGATCTCCCTTGTCTTGGATTTCTTGTCTGCGTGGGACACTTCGATGCGGTCAATAAACTCTCGGAGAACTGCCGCGTCAAGCTCCTGCATATCTGTGTACTTCTTCACCGCTGAGACAAATGCCTTGGCGTTGGTTTTCTGCTGCTCCTGCTGTTTCAACTCCTTGCGCAAAACCTCTGCCATAGATTTAAGGTTACTCTGTTCCAGCTCATAGTCGTGGGACATTTTGATAAATCTGTCATCGGACAGTTTACCCATTACATTGTCCTCATACAGTCTGGAAATGATGCGGTCAAGCTCTGCAATGCGTTTATCAGCTTTTGCCAGCGTATCACGTTTCCGCGCAAATTCCGCGTCACGATCACGCATACTGATGTCTGCGGCTTCCTGCATAAACTCGGCTTCGTGCTGGCTTACATACTGTATGGCTTCGCGCAGATTTCTCAACACGATTTCATGCAGTACCACATTCTTGATGGAATGTGTTGTGCATAGGTCTTTTCCTTTGCGGTAGGTGGAGCAGATAAAATATTTCTGTTCTTCCGTAAAATTCGTGGCGCGGCATTGATACATCTTGCCGCCGCACTCTGCACAGTAGAGCAGCCCGGAGAAGATACCCATATCACCCATCTTGGTAGGACGGCGGCGGGATTTGCGGATATTCTGGACAATAATAAATACGCTTTCCTCGATGATCGCGGGCTGGGTGTTCTCAAAGATTACCCAATCCGCAGGATCGTTCCAGAGTTTCTTTTTGCTCTTGTAGGATTGCTTCGTTGTCTTGAAGTTCACTGTGTGTCCCAGATAGTCCACGCGTTCCAAAATGCGGGAAACGGTTTCATTTGTCCACTTGTACGGATCAGCCGTAGGCTTGTTGCTGGCTGGCAGCCCTTTGGAATGAGCATAAGCAGTAGGATTTAAAATCTGATGCTGTTTCAGCCACTTGGCAATTTGTGTAGGTCCCAAACCGTCAACACAGAGGGAGAAAATCTTTTGCACAACCGCTGCGGCTTCTTCATCCACAATCCATTTCTTTTTGTCCTCCGGGTCTTTGATATACCCGTATGGGGGAATGGTAGTCAGATGTTCGCCGGATTTTCCTTTACTCTGCCATGTGGCGCGGATCTTCTTGGAAGTATCGCGGGCGTACATTTCGTTGAAAACATTGCGGATAGCGGTAAACTCATTTTCGCCCCGGGTGCTGTCAACGCCGTCATTGACGGCAATAAAGTGTACGCCAAACTCCGGGAAAAGAACATCCGTATACATACCCACTTGCAAATAGTCGCGCCCGAATCGGCTCATATCCTTTACAATGACGCGCTTGATCTTGCCCGCCTTAATATCGGCAAGCATACGCTGGAAACCCGGACGGTTGAAGTTTGTCCCCGAATAACCGTCGTCCTCGTCATAGTGCCGGATAGCGGTATACCCGTGGTCTTTACAGTAGCGTTCCAGAATCTTCTTCTGATTAGCAATACTGTTGCTCTCTCCGTCTAATTTATCTTCCTGCGACAAGCGTTCATACAGGGCGGTTATGCCTTCTTCCTGCACATCCATTCCGTTGCCCTGCACATAGAATTGCAGAACATTGTCACGGATCACACTGCGGAGTTCGCTGCTTAAAGCGTTAGGCGTCTGCACACTCTGAAACTGGATTCCGTTCATCATTTGCAGTCACCACCTTTCGCAGCAAGGGACACACCGTTTGTCATTGCATGGTGGAGAAGTCGGTACATTTGATTGTCAAGGTACAAATCTGCATTGATATGCGCCGCACGATAGTAGTATGCGGTCATCTTGTCTGGCTGCTGTTTCATGTTTACCTCCTGTTCCGGCAGCCGGACAAACAGGTTATTTATATTATACCATCAAACCTGTTCGCCGTCAGCAGGCAAGATGTAAATTATTTGTGGCTCTTTGCCTGCTGCATATCATTTCTTATCATGCGGCGAATTTTTGTCGCGGCGTCCTCTTTTGCGCCGTCCTTAACGACGGCTTTCACGATATATGTCATGTCCCCGATTTTGTACTCTCGTACAACGGGGACATTTGTTTTCTGATTGATTGCTGTGCTCATAGAAATAAATCCCCCTTTCATGGGATAGAAAAAGTAAATCATAATAAAGAAGCTCAAAGGACGGCTGCTGGCGCAGCTCCACGGGAGTTTCACCCCTCCGACGGTCTGCCGAAGCCCTGCCCATCGCCTGCGACGCTTTTAACGCTCGGACTGTGGCTGCAAGGGAGTACCATTATTCCTTTTGCGCATCCTCGCCCGCAAGCTGCCACGCTGCATTACGGTGAAAGTGTTTGTCGCTCGGCATATCCTCCCGGATACGGGTCATGGCGCACCCACCGCACGGCTCGGCGCAAAAGGGATGTATCCTTTGTGCTTTATGACGCAATCGTCGTTATCTTACGCGCGTATTTGTCAAGGAACAGTCAGTCGGACTTGCAGAAAGGGGAAAGTGCTTGTCCGGCAGTTGGGTCAATCTACCCGAAAAGTGAGGATCTTCGTTATGAGCTTGGTTTCCAGCCTCCGCCGCAGTTCTTCGTCCACACAGAGATGGGGATTGCCGTATTCGTCGTATAGCTCGCGCAGTGACAGTTTGGCAATATAACCCGCATAGTGTTTCAGAACCGTGTTGATGGCTTCCACGTCGCCGCCTGCTGCTTTCTGAATGACAGTAAAGGGCAGCAGACGTGCGTTGTTCAGGTTATTGTTCATCTGCTTTTCCTCCCATCAGTTCTCTCAGCAATTTTAAGGTGGCGGATCTTCGGTAAGCAACGGAGCTGCGCACCATGTTCAGTGCCTTGGCGATCTCGCTGTCCGGCATATCAAGGAAATAGGACAGCAGGATAATATCGCGCTTCTGGGCTGGCAGGGCTGCTATGGCTCCTGCCAGCTCGTCATTATCGATATGCACCCTGTAATCAAGAACGCCAAAGGATTGTTTCTCGACAAAATAGATGTCACAGGTCGAAAGCTGTTCCATGACTTCAACCGGCAAATCAGAAAAGCTGATCTCACGATTTCGCTTCCGTGCCAGCTCGTCGAGGTAATCCCGCGCTTCATTCCGCAGTACCTTTTTGCAGAACGCATCAAAGGTGTGCTGGATATGTTCTTCGTGCGAATGAGGTTTCATTTTCTCACCTCCCTTCGCGTCCGCAAAGGCGGGTGATACTTGTCCTCCCCTTTCGCCACTACTACGGTAGCCGATACCCTAACTTCCAAATTGGGCGAAAGATTTTTGAAGAAATTTTTACGAGTAATCCATACGCCGCACCTCCTTGTCTCTATATGACCATCAAATCAAAAGAAGCAGGGAGAAAGGGTGGGCTGCGGCAGCCGACAGAGTGCAAAAACGCAATACGACAAAAGGCACCCTCACGGATATAAAAATCCGTTTGGGTGCCTTTCAGCTTTGTTTTGGTGCGTGTAGAAAAGCGGATTCCGTTTGGCGGAGCTTCCGCATTTTTACTTATGAGTTTTAGAACATAATATATGAGCTGTAACTCATCTCCAAAAGTGCAACTCAGCTCCTTGTCTGTTTGTAGAAACGATCTTTTTGAAAAAAAGCATTTTGCGCGGTAACGGTTTACCGTGTTATAGATGCCTCCTGTACTGGCGAATACTTATATCCATCTTCTTCTAACCTCCAAAATATGATTTATAACTCACTCGATATGATTTAGATGGTTATTTATATGAGCATTAGCGCACACTAAACTATATATGAGGTGAGTTAAAATGAAGAATCCAGTTGATTCTTTTGCTGCTGCCCTCCGTGCTGCCCGAGCAAAGCGGCATCTTACCCAAAGGGCACTGGCAGATAATCTGCACATGAGCGTCCGCACCATCATTGAGATTGAACTCGGGCGCAGCAACCCACGATTTGAAACGGTTGCATTATTGGCAAAAGAAATGAATATCAGTCTGGATGCCATCGTATTTCCCGATACGGTAACTACTACGGTATCAAAAACCGTTACAGATTTCTTTGCAGGAAAGAGTGAAGCGGAAATACAGAAGTACATTTCCCTCTGCCAGCAGGCAGATGCATTTAAGACCGACAAGTAAAAGGCGACTGTTCGGAATAATCCGGCAGCCGCCTTTTACTTGCAAAGAATGTGCTTTTACCTTTGGCGGGCAACCACTACGAATCGTCCGTGTTCTTCGTGATAGGAACAGGTAACAAGGGTAATGAGCTTATCGCCGTACTCGGCAGTCACCCCTGTATCGTACAAACTTTTTTCTTTATAATTCTGAATGGCATTGTCATAGTCTGCTTTGTCGGCAGCCTTGATAAAACGGTAAAACTTAAAACAGTTCTCGTCTGCGTAATATACCCGGTCGTAAAAAGCTGCCAGAACTTCATATTCGCCCTGCTCATAGAGCGTATCAAATCTGATCATGGGATGCTCCTGCCAATAGCTTTTGTTTGCATATTGCAGGATTTCACGGAACATAGTGCCGTTTTTCATGTTGTGCCCGTAGATGATATAGTTATCACTGTCAATTCCACATTTTGCGTCCAAAAAAGGCGTACCGGCAGTGCTGGTTTCGCCCTCAAAGGACAGGCGCAGGTATTTTTCCGGATCGTCCGGGGTATGCATCACCGGGTAGTCCAAAACGGTGTTCTCAATACAGATCCAGCCGAACAGGTCAGGGTTCTGCTCATACACAGAAGCGTACTGCGTCAGGATTTCAGGCTCTGTTTCTATTTCCGCAGGCTCGCGTGTGGTGTCGGCAGGGATAACAGGAATAGCTGGAATATAATCCGCAGTGCTGCTTTCCTCTGCATGAACACTTTCTGATATAAGATCATATTCCTCCTGTCTGTTCTGATCTCTCAGAATACCCCGAACCGCGATAACGGCCACTACGGAGGACGCTGCCAGCAAAATGAGAATGGGGATCCAGTTGCGGAGCGGCCTATGTTCCCTTTGATACTTTCCTTTGGTGCTGATCCATTTCATTGACGGTTCACCCGGCTATTCCTCCTGTCTGTGCAGCTCATAGGTTCCACCGATGGTTCCTTCTCCGCCTGTCAGGGTGAGCGTGTTGTCATTTACAGAAAATGTATAGGTGCAATCCCGTGCTGCTTCATTTGAAAAGTCGATAAAGAGCTGATCGCCCTTCACCTGATAGGAAAAATCATAAGTTGCGGAGGTAAGGAGCATTTCACCGCTTCCTTTGCCGTCAAACTGATAGGTCGTGTTGCTGTCATAGTCCCATGTGCCGGTTAACGGGTCGCTGCCGGAGCATCCTTTAACAAGCAATACAATAAGCAGGACCAATACAAGCAGCGCAGCAGCGCAAAGAATCAACCTGCGTTGCTTTCTTCTCTGCCGCCTTTTCCTTGCGATATATCTCCTGTAATCCTCTTTACCGGAGGCTGCACTCGGCGTCTGCTGGGATGTTGGTCGGGCTTGTTCGTTGTTCATCGTGGTTTCTCCAATCCAAGGGAAAGGGCGGCAGCGGGACTATGCCCGTCACCGCCCATCCTTATAAGATTATCTTATTGGGTTATTTTGCGTATTTTTTTCTTTTGCTGTACACTACGGTGCCAGTTACACCAAGGCCAGAAGCAAGCAGCAGGACGATCCAGAGGATCATGTTGCTGTTGTCGCCAGTCTGAGGTACATCATCCAGAGCGCCGGTGTTCGGATTGCTTTCCGTCGGATCGGTCGGCTTGGTTGTGGAACCGGTAGCCGGGATCTCAACAGCAGGACGCTGATAGCCACAGAATTTGCATTCCTCATGCTTGGAACCCTTTTTGGTTGCAGTTGCTTCCTTATCTATCACCCACTTGAAGCTGTGTGCTGCAACATCGTCCTTGACGCCGCAGGAGCATTCATGCCAGTGGTTGATAGAATCAGATTTCCAATCAGAGCTGTAGCTGTGGGTATGCTCGCCGCTGCCGGTTGCAGGAATCGTACCGGTTTCCAGTACAAGGTGGCAAACGGTGCATTCCTTATGCTTTGTACCGTCAGTGGTAGCCGTTGCCGGAGTGTCGGTGATCCATTCGCTGGCGGTATGAGCCGCTTCCTCAGCCTTTGCGCCGCAGGAGCATTCATGCCAGTGCTTATCAGCATTGGACTTCCAGTCGCTGCCATAGCTGTGGGTATGCTCACCGCCGCCGGTTGCAGGAATCGTACCGGTTTCCAGTACAAGGTGGCAAACGGTGCATTCCTTATGCTTTGTACCGTCAGTGGTAGCCGTTGCCGGAGTGTCGGTGATCCATTCGCTGGCGGTATGAGCCGCTTCCTCAGCCTTTGCGCCGCAGGAGCATTCATGCCAGTGCTTATCAGCATTGGACTTCCAGTCGCCGCCATAGCTGTGGGTATGCGTACCCTCTGCTTCAAAGATCGCTGTTACCACCACGTTATACCCGGCAATTGTAAATGTTGTTGTAGCAGATGTAGCATTCGGAACTTCTAATGCCCCGTCTGCAAACATTCCTTCATTACGATGCCACTCCTTGAACTTATAGCCCGGTTTAGGCGTTGCTGTAAGCGTTACAACCGTTCCGCTCGGGCCGGAAGTCGGAGATGCGGAGGCTGTTCCGTTCCCGTCGTTGTTGACAGTCACGCTATAACTTGTGGCATCTTTCCAGAGAGCCGTAACCGTCATGTTGCCGGAAACGTCTATTTGTTCGCTCGGCTCGCCCTTATCCCACTTGTCAAAAACCTTGTTTTCCGGAGGGGTAAAGGAGCAAGAGGGCAGCGTAAGTTTTTCGCCCGCATTGACGCTTTCCGTAAACGGCGTTCCGCTACCTTCGCCCGGATCAAAGGTTACCGTATGGGTGGTTGCACCATCTTCCTCAAAGGTCGCTGTTACCACCACGTTATACCCGGAAATCGTAAATGTCGTTGTAGCAGATGTGGCATTCGGAATGCTCGTTCCTCCCGACAACATTCCCGCTTGACGTGTCCATTCTTTGAACTTATAGCCCGGTTTAGGCGTTGCTGTAAGCGTTACAACCGTCCCGTCCGGCCCGGAGGTCGGAGAAGCAAAGGCTGTGCCGTTTCCGTCGTTGTTTACAGTCACGGTGTATCCGCTGGCATCCTTCCAGAGAGCCGTAACCGTCATGTCGCCGGAAACGTCTATCTGTTCGTTTGGCTCGCCCTTATCCCACTTGTCAAAAACCTTGTTTTCCGGAGGGGTAAAGGAGCAAGAGGGCAGCGTAAGTTTTTCGCCCGCATTGACGCTTTCCGTAAACGGCGTTCCGCTACCTTCGCCCGGATCAAAGGTTACCGTATGGGTGGTTGCACCATCTTCCTCAAAGGTCGCTGTTACCACCACGTTATACCCGGAAATCGTAAATGTCGTTGTAGCAGATGTGGCATTCGGAATGCTCGTTCCTCCCGACAACATTCCCGCTTGACGTGTCCATTCTTTGAACTTATAGCCCGGTTTAGGCGTTGCTGTAAGCGTTACAACCGTCCCGTCCGGCCCGGAGGTCGGAGAAGCAAAGGCTGTGCCGTTGCCATCGTTGTTGACGGTTACGGTATAGGTTTCAGCATCTTTCCAAAGCGCAGTAACGGTCATGTCGCCGGAAACATCTATCTTATCGTTCGGTTCGCCCATATCCCATTTGTCAAAAACCTTGTTTTCAGGAGCGGTAAAAGAGCAAGAGGGCAACGACAGTTTTTCGCCCGCGTTGACTTTTCTTATAAATGATGTTCCGCTACCTTCGCCGGGATCAAAGGTCACAGTATAAGTCTTTGCTTTCCACAATGCTTTGACAGTTGTATTTTCGAAGAATTTAGTAGAACTGCCTGCAGTTATTTGACCGCCAGGTGTCTCCCAAATAGAAAACTCCATGTTGGCAGGAGGAGTAAAACTGCATTCTGGTAATGTATAGTTTGCTGCGTATGCAACTGTTACATCATCCATGGTGTCAGTTCCGCCATTTGAATCGAAATGAATTGTAACTGTATCAGGCAATTCGTTTAATGTAACCTTGCTGCTTTCTCCTTCTGCCAAGTAATTGCCTCTACTCATTTTATATGCTCTCACATAAATAGAGTATTCGCCGTTACCTGTATCCTTATAATCACTGCTAAAGTCAAACGAAGTATCTGTTGTCTGTCTGACGAAACCAATTTGTGCACCGTTCCTTAACACCCATACATCGTAACCATCTGCACCAGTAACAGATGTCCATGTTGCAGTTTTTTTAACTGAGTCAATGGTAATAGGAGATATAGTTCCTCTTGAACCATCGATTGTTTTAGTAGGCCCATTCACAAAACTTTGCTGTTCAGAGCCTACGATAGGCGCAACACGAAAGTAATAGGTGTTACCTGGAAGAAGATAGGATGAATAGTCAATAGAAGTGACATCAACGACTTTATTTGCTATGACAGTATCACCTGGGTATGTACTTAATGTTACCCTATACTGTGAGGCACTTCCATCTGAATCCCATTTTGCTGTATTCCCATCCCAAGTTAGATTAGATACAGCACTCGCCGCATACGCCACCTGGCTCATGGGCAGCATTCCCACCACCATCACAAGGGCGAGGAGCAGGCTCAGCAGCTTATGCGGTTTCAATTTTGCTTTCATAAGCAATTCCTCCTTGTTTCTTTCCGGCATTTTGCCGGGTGATCTGACCGTGTGGATTGTTTTACCTGCTCTCCCACACGGCAAAGAGAGCGTCCGCCATTGCCCATCCGTTCAGAGAACGAAGCTGCGTATAATACATTCATATCATTCCATCACCACCGTCCCCCTTACAAAGCATCGATGACCGCCGAAAGATAGGTGGAAGAAACAGAGCCGTAGATGAAATTGTCGATAAGCCCGTCCTTCTTCGCCTGACGCACCTTGTCCGCCAGCTTCTTTTCGGTGTTTTCGTCCACAACCAGTACAATTTTGCAGTCCGGGTTGGTTTTCTTCAGCTCGGCACGGATCTTCATCCGCTCCTCCAGCTTCCACGGCGTGTAGGCTGTAACTTCCATAATCAGGACATTCGCAAGCACGGCATCGCACAAAAACAACGTTTTGTCCGGACTGTCGCTCATCACCGGATCAAAATCGGGATCAAACCGGCGCAGGGCTTCGGCAACCGCATCCGCAAACAGGGCGTTCTGCATATCGATCACTACTCTCCGCATTTGCCTCACCTCCAAGTTCTCTTTTTTACGCACCGATGATATTTGGGCATAAAAAAGCGCAGTAACCCCATATTCAACCATATTATACCGGATCGTTTTTCAAAACACACCGTCCCTAAGTACAGTATTGCAGAAATTTTTTCAAAAAAATACCCGGTCTCGCATCGGAAATCGGGTATATCGGGCTATTCAGTTTGTTTTACGCGATGGGAAGATCGTCCTCGTCATCGGTATTGTCAAGCAGCTTTGGAATAATGAGACGCTTGCCTGTGACAGCAATGGCAAGCTGGGTCTTGTTGGAAAAACCGGTCTCCTCAAGAATCTTGGAAATGTGCCATTTAACGGTTCTGACTGTGATGTTCAACTCCTGCGCGATCTCATTGTATTCCAGTCCCTCGCAGACCAGCCGTAAAACCTTGAGCTGTGCATCGGTCAGCTCTTTGCTGGTGGTAACGCCCAGCTTGACAATGGGCGTTTCGCCGGGCCACATATGCTTGCCCTGCATGGTGGCATCTATCACGGTGATCAGCTCCTCGGGGCTTACTTCCTTGTGCCAGAAGCTGTCCGCTCCAACCTCTTTTGCCCGCTTAATAAAGCTCTCTTCCGGCATGGAGGTGACGATAATGATTTTGAGCTTCGGGAACTGCTCTCTCAGCTCGGCGGCGGCTTCGATGCCGTCCATTCTGCCGTGGGTGCAGACATCCATCAGTACCAGTTCCACTGCGCTTCGGCGACAGACGGTAGCGGCCATATCCGCTTTTGTGAGACTGCCCACCAGTTCGTAGCCTTCGCTGCCGCGCACAACATTCTCCATATATTCCCGTGCGATACGCTGGTCGTCTACCACAAGCACCCTTGTCATACCTGCACCTCCTGTTCCTGTTTTTCTGCGCCAACCGGCAAAGTAACCGTCAGCAAAAATTCCGGCTGCGACTGTATCTCCATCCTGCCTCCTGCTCTCGTGATCTGTTTTTCCAGATACACAAGCCCGCCCCGGGGGGTGATGTCTCCCTCCGGCTGTCTGCCGTTGTTGGTGATATGCAAGGTGACGGCAGCTTCTGTCTGCTCCGATACCACGTACATAGCCGTTGCATCCGCATGACGGGCGGCGTTGATACAGGCTTCCCGCATGACCGCAAGAAGGGCTTTGAGCAGCTTCGCCTCCGTCGGAAGCTCGCCGTTTATTTCCACACGGACGCCGGAAACCTCTGCATCCCGGATAAACTCCGACACATCGTCCTGGGGATAGACGTTTTCCTCGCGCAATACCTGAATGGCACGGCGAAACTGCCTGACAGCGGCGGCGTTTTCTTCGGAAGTGGTGTTTTGCCGCAAAATCTGCCGTATGGCGGCAACTCCCATATTCATCTGATCGTGCAGCCGCGTTTTCAGGTTCAGGATTTCCTGTTCTCTTGTCATTTCCAGTACATTGTCCGACAGGACCTTCAGCTCACGGTACATCTTTTTCAGTTCCCGTGACTGGCACTTCAGTTCCTGCTGTTTTTCGTACAGTTCGGTCACATCATCGAATATGACTTCGGTATAAACCTCGCCTTGCGCGGTCGTGATCTTCTCTGCGGAATACTGCCATGCGTGTCCGTCGGGGAAAAGGAATACATTTCCGTCCCGGATGACGCCGGTGGTGTTATCACAGCCCTCCAGCGCTTCGTTCAGCTCGGCAAGACTTTGCAGGTCGCTTTGCGTGATTTTACGGTAAAGCTCATACATCGCCGTATTGCACAGCTTGACGGTGCCTGCGGGCGTGAAGTAACATACGGCTGAGGGCAGGGTGTCCAACGCTTCTTTTACCGCACTGCGCAGATCGTGTTTTGCTTTAATTTTTTCGATTGCTTTGCGTGCTTTCATGCGCCCTCACCGCCTTTCTGCAATTGGAAGGTAAAGCGGCAGGTTCCGTCCTCGCAGGAATACAAATCTGCGTCTGCCTTATGGCCGGATAAATCGGTATCGCAGACAAAGTCAATGGACACAAGAAACTGTCCCTTTCTTTCACGGGCATTGACCCACACACTGTGAAGGTCGAACAGACAGTCCTCCAATATCGTTTCAAAGGTGCGGTATATGCGAAGCATATCCTTTGTCGCCAGGATAACATCCGCAGGGAGCGTACAAAGGCATTTCACATCCAGCAGTTCCAGATTCACAAAAGAATCCTCAAAGCATCTTGACAGGTCTCGAATATCCGCCGTTTCTTCCCGATGGCTGACAAGCAGAAGATTGCCGTAGCGCTTTATGTATGCACCCAAAACCGCTGCACCTGCAAGACTTTTTTCTCGTTTTTTCGCATCATTTTCCGTATCATACTGTGTCAGCAGATGTTCAATCATGCTGATCTGTCCAGCCGTTTCCCGGTTGAGCACATCGGCTGCCCGGTTCTTTTCCTGCAAGGAAAGGACTTTCTTTTTCGTTTCCAGATTTTCCTGACGGAGGCGGTTACGCTCCGAAAGATCCCGGCAGTTTTCTTCGATCTGCTCAATGGCTTCTGTAAGCTCTGAAACGTCCTCCTGCCACAGCACATGACCGAAACGAATCGGTTTGCTTTTGATCAGTGTCGTTTTATCCGCCAAAACAGGATGCGTTTGGGCACTCATTCTCTGCTCATCGGTCAGCCCCCCGGCATTGGAGCTGGCAAGGCAGACCGTGTTTCCCTGATCCGTAATCTGTGCGCCGAGCCTGCTGACCATAAACAGTTCTTCATAGCCGGTGTTGGTTTGGATAAGCCCGCACTGAATACAGCTTTCCAATATTCCGGTGAACATCAGGCACTGCGCTGCAACGATGTCTCCGCCGATAAGCTGCATCCATTCCACGCCGCTGACATATATAAAGGCATATACGATAGAACATGCCAGCAGCAAAAACGGCAGATATTTTTTCCTATATGAGAGCCGACACTTGATCAGCATGATGACAAATGCCGCGAAAGCGCAAAGGATCTCCCACCCGAGTACGATATAATATCCGAATGTATATCCATTGTTTTTGTCCGTCCATACCTCTCCTTCGGGGAAGGAAAAGACAAGCTGATGAAGATCATTGGTAAGCACCAGCAGCAGACAAAGAACCGTGGGAATATATAATAACAGCAGCGCCGTTTTCGACAGCCTTGCGTTCTCGGGCTTGCCCAGTGAGATGGCAACAAACAAAGAAAACAGCGGGATAAACAGCATTGGCAGGTAGTACCAATACCATAGTTGCCGTGCTATTCCGATATCGGTTATAAAATAGTATTTCATTGAACGGATAACAAACCAAAAAACCATTAAGCCGGAAACGGCAATCAGATAATGGCGCACCTGTACCTGAATGATCCGTTTACTGACGGAAATTCCCCATCCGATATACAGGGCGATATAGATCAGCGAGCGGGCGATCCCTCCGGGAACGATCAAGATATCAAACTTTCCCAAAACCCGTAAGGTGATCGCAGAGAAAACCATTGCGGCTACAAGAAAGCCTGTTTTGTGATTCTGTTTCGTCATGCGGGACCTCCTTTCAAAAATGTTTCATTTTGTTTTACTGTTTGTGCCGGATATCGGCGGCGTTTGTTTACGGGGATCTGTGGGCTTTACTGCATCATCGGGGATCGCCCATGAACGCCCGAACCGCTCTGCACCGGGGATGCGTCCCTGTGCCACATACTGATTGACGCGGCGCTCCGATATACCCCATTTGTAGGAAGTTTCCCGTATGGAGAGATAACCTTTCATACGCCGCTCCTTTCTGACAGACATAAAAATACAAAATATATTATATACGAATATCCGCAGTTTTTCAAGAATCCGGCGTGAATTGTTCTTGAACTTTTTCTTATAAGTTTGGAAAAATGCAGGGTGTTCACCGTAGTAGTAGTAAGAAAAGAGATACCGCAGCAAGCATAGGGAGTGTAGCCACACTCCCGAAAAACGCCCCCGCCCGTCCTGGCGGGTGGCGGCGCGTCTGCTTGTTGGGATAGTCCCAAACCCTTATACGAAAGGACGGTGAACGAATGGCAAACAGAGTGCGGAACATTGTGCTTCGCGTCCCGGTGACGGCGCAGGAACGGGAAATGATTGAGCTGAAAATGCAGCAGATGGGGACGCGCTGCTTCTCCACCTATGCCCGCAAAATGCTCATTGACGGCTATGTTATCAAGATTGATTACAGCGATATAAAGGCTATGACTGCCGAGCTGCAAAAGATCGGCACAAATATCAATCAGATTGCCCGACGTGTCAATGCAACGGGGACAATCTATGCGCAGGACATTGAGGACATCAAGGGGGTGCTGAATGAAATATGGCTGTCACAAAGATCCATCCTATCAAAAGCACCTTGAAGAAAGCCCTTGACTACATCACCAATCCGGTAAAGACAGACGATAAACTGTATGTGTCCTCTTTCGGCTGCGCGGTGGAAACCGCAGACATTGAGTTTGAGAAAACGCGGCTGCGGGCAATGAATAAGGGTAATAACCTTGCCCATCACCTGATACAGGCATTTGAACCGGGCGAGGTTACGCCGGAAGCAGCCCACGAGATCGGGCGGCAGCTTGCCGACAGCATCCTTGGAGGTAAATATGAATATGTGCTGACCACCCATATTGACAAAGGCCATGTGCATAACCACCTGATTTTCTGTTCTGTGGATTTTGCCGAGCATAAGAAGTATATCTCCAATCGGAAAAGCTATGGCTTTATCCGCAGAACGAGTGACAAACTGTGCAAGGAAAACGGATTGTCCGTTGTGATCCCCGGCGCGGATCGCGGCAAGCATTATGCAGAATGGGATGCCCAGCGCAAAGGGACAAGCTACAAACAAAAGCTGAAAATCGCCATTGACCGGCTCATTCCTGTCTCCGCAGACCTTGACGATCTGCTGCGGCGGCTGGAAGCTGAGGGCTATGAGATCAAGCGCGGCAAATATATCTCATTCCGCGCACCCGGACAGGAACGCTTCACTCGCTGTAAAACGCTTGGCGAAGCCTACACAGAGGAAGCCTTAGCCGAGCGCATCAATGGCAGGGTCATTTTGAAAACCCCGAAGCCGGAGCGCACCGGCGTTTCGTTGCTCATAGATATTGAAAACTGTATTAAGGCGCAGCAGTCGGCAGGTTATGAGCGCTGGGCAAAGATTGAAAACCTCAAACGCGCAGCCCGGACAATGGTATTTCTCGATCAGAACGGGATTGCCAGGTACACGGATTTGCAGCAGAAAATCGCAGAGCTGCAGGACGGGCAGGAACAGACCGCCGCAGCCCTCAAAACGGTGGAAAGCCGTTTGTCCGATATGGCATTGCTCATTAAGAACATCACCACATACAAAGAGCTGAAACCGCTGTATGACGAATACAAGAAATCCCGTGACAAAGAAAAATATCTGCGCGGGCATGAAAGTGAAATCATCCTCTTTGAAGCAGCGGCAAAGGCACTGAAAGCCGCAGGCGTATCTGGTAAGCTCCCTGATTCCGCCAAGCTCAAAGCAGACTACCAGCAGCTTGCTGCCGAAAAGGACAGGCTGTATTCCGAATACGGCAAGCTGAAAAAGCAGCTTCGGGAATACGATGCTGTCAAGCAGAATATAGACAGTATTTTGTCCCCTGTCCAGCAGCGGGAACAGGAAAAAATGTTGTAGGCATATTGACATTCACACATATATTTATATATAATAAATGTGTAATATTATGTCGATTGGGGGTGTGCGTTTGGACGCAAAAGAAACCATTAAGGCCCTTTTGGAAGCGTCTGAGGACGGAACGATTACTTCCGAACAGGTAACACAGGCAGGACTGCACCGCAGCGTATTGCAGGAGCTTGTAAAAAGCGGTGAGCTGTACCGCTTCGGACGCGGGTTGTATGTGCGCAGTGGGATATGGGAAGATGAACTGTATCTGTTGCAGCGGAAATACGGACGCGGGATCTATTCTATGGAAACAGCTCTTTACCTGCACGGATATTCAGACCGTGCCCCGGCGCAGTACACCATGACCTTTCCAAAGGGCTATAACACCCCGTCGCTGAAACAGGAAAATGTAACGATCAAATGGGTACAGCAGTTAAACTATCCTCTCGGCATTATTGAGATCCCCTCGCCCTGCGGCAATCCCATTCGCGTATATGACCTTGAAAGAACGCTTTGCGATCTGCTGCGCGGCAGCGGCGGCGACATTCAAATCATCAATCCGGCAATGAAGCGGTATGTCGTTTCCAAAGAACGGGACATTCACAAACTTTTGCAGTATGCACAGCAGTTAAGAGTACAGCCAAAGGTACAGCGTTATCTGGAAATTCTGCTGTAATGCAATTCAAAAAAGGAGGCGTATGTATGGGTTATCTGGCAGCGCAGGGCGCAATTTTGGCAATCGGTATTGTGATCGGGTTGATCTGCTCAGTCATCGGGCTTTTCTTCGGACATATCATTTTGTTTGACAGCATTGCCCTCGGCATTGTTGCCGGGGTGTGCTGCAACTCCTTTACGCCCATTCACCCAGCGCTCTGCCTTGTGATTGGGATTGCGGTATTTTTGCTACTGTTATGGCTTCAACGTACCAGTGTCGGTTTCTGGGTGATCGGTGGACTGCTTACGCTGATTTATGCGGCGGCAGCCGGGCTGCTGGCGTGTTTGCTTACAGAAAAAGATCTTGTTTGGGGCTGGGTGACGTTTGGTATCGTGTTCCTCGTGATCGGCGGACTGCACCTTCACGCAAGGGACAACTGAAAATTCCGGTCGGTGACTGAAAAATCTGAAAAAGGGCATAATAGAAAGGATACACACTATGAATGAGATAGCGAAGTATGGCGATATGATCAATGAAATCAAAGAGGTTTTGCAGTCTGCGCGGCAGAACGTAGCACAGCAGTTGAACACAGAGCTTTTAACTACTTACTGGAACATCGGGCGCATTATCGTAGAGCATGAGCAGCAAAGCAGGGAACGTGCTGAATACGGACAGCAGACATTAAAAGAACTGTCCAGAGCGCTGACAAAGGAATTTGGCAAGGGATTTTCCCGTTCCAATCTGCAAAATATGAGAGCGTTTTACCTCACCTATCAAAAATGCCAGACACCGTCTGGCAAATTAAGCTGGTCGCACTATTGTGAGCTGCTTTCCATATCCGACCCAGATAAACGCAGCTTTTACGAAAAGGAAGCAATCAATTCCGGTTGGTCTGTCCGGGAATTAAAGCGTCAGATGGCAACCTCGCTTTATGAAAGACTGCTGCTTTCTGACGGAAAAACAAATAAGGAAACGGTGCTTGCCCTTGCGCAAAAGGGGATTGAAATGGCTTCTCCCGGCGACATCATCAAAGACCCCTATGTTTTTGAGTTTCTGGGCATTCCCGAAAGTAAGCCGGTTATGGAAAGCGAGCTTGAAAAAGCACTTATCCAGCAGATTGAAAAGTTTCTTTTGGAGCTGGGGCGCGGTTTTATGTTTGTCGGCACACAGCAGCGGGTTACACTGAACAACATTCATTACTATGTGGATATGGTTTTTTACAACAAACCTCTCCGTGCCTATGTACTGATCGAGTTGAAAACGGTCAAGCTGCTGCCGGAAGCGGTCGGACAGCTCAATATGTATCTCAATTATTATGCCGCAGAGGTCAACGATCCCGATGATAACCCGCCCATCGGTATTATTCTTTGTACCGATAAGACAAATGTGGAAGCGGAATATGCTCTCGGCGGGCTTTCCAACAACATCTTTGCCTCGCGCTATACCTATGTAATCCCGAATAAGGACGAGCTGATCGCACAGGTGGAAGCGGTCTTGAGAGAATGGCATGAGCCGGAATCGGACGGCGAAAAAGAGGATTAAAGTCACTGTTTAGGGGCATAAAAAGCGGCTTGCAGCAAGGCTTTCTGGCACAGAAACCAAGCTGCCCGTATGTTTTCCTTTCCACAAGAGAAAACAGTCTTTGAAACCGTGACAAAATGGCAAAAAGAAAATGCGGGACGCAGCAGCCGAAGATGGCCGCCGCGTCCCGCGTCGTTTTTATTCCGTATCGGAAAGCGTCATAGAAAACTTCGCTTCCTCAAATGCTGCATCGGTCATATTATGCAGCTTTTGGATTATCTGCCCGGCAAGCTGGCGCATATCCTCGCCCATATCGGGCAGGGCGCCGGAGATCGCCGTCATTGTCCTGCGGCGGTCATCGTGGTGATACATACAGATCAGGTTTTCTTCCTCCACGGTAAAAGAAATGCTATTCATGTTCAAACCTCCAAATCCTGTTCTTTTGTCTTAGCAGCCGTCTTTTTCGGGGCGGCTGCCTTTATCTGTCCGGCTTTGAGCTGCGAGCGCACAGAGGGGCGCGGCCTGCGCAGGGGCAGATCTCGTTTTTCGTCACTGCTTATGAGAGCAAACACACCGCGCCTGTCCTTCATACCGGATAAGCACAGGGACTTATAGGGAAGCACGGCAAATAAGCGATCTTGCTCCCGGCTGGATGCGATGCGTTCAAAGTACGGTGATACCTCCACCATGAAATGTGTTCCGTTTGGGCTATTGGGCGCTTGCAACGCCTGAAATGCGGTGGAGATCCGCTGTGCTTCGATAAGTACCTTTTCATCAGACAGTTTCCCAATATGTGCTTTGAAATCACCGAGCGCAAGCAGCTCTCTCTTTCGGCTCTCATCCCGCAGCAGCTCCCGCAGGGCGTCCGGGTCATGGGGCACAGCTTCGTAGCGCAAAAATTTTCCATACTCCCGATCCGGCACGGCTTCAAATCGGTAATCCTTGGGCAGCTCCCGTGATCCGTTTTCATAGATCAGGCGGTTGTTGTCTGTTCGCAGGGCTGACTGGATGATAAACTCTGCTTTTCTTGCATAGTCCAGTTCATAGATACTACCCTTAACTTTACCGCCCTCTACGCCGGACAGTACCACTGCGTAGGCAAGCACACGCTCCTTGGTCTGTTCATGGTAGAAACGAAAGGTGTTATGCTCCCGCGTTCCGCGCAGGAACACATCCCGTTCCCGCAGACAATGTGTCCCGTTGGGACGGCAAAACCAGAGATAGATTTTATCCTCTGTATTTTTGCTTGCCGCCGCCCGGGTCAGTATCTTTTTATCAATGTCAAAATCATTTCGGAAAAAAGCTGTATTCTGCTGCATAATCTGTTGCAGCGATGCCAGCACGTCCACATTCTCAAACTTATTCATATCTTACTCCATTTCCAGCGCCTGTCGGACACTGTGCCTTGCTTCCTGTCCTTTTTCTTTCTGCTTCGGCTTTGCCGCAGCCTGTGCCCGGTCTGCTTTAAGTTGGGCGCGAATTGACGGTTTTTTCCCGTCCGCGCTGCGCTGGGGCGTCCTGCCGTCCTCGGTCTTAACCGCAGCGGCAAGGGCAGACAGGGAGATCACTTCGCCGCGCTTTGCCTTTTCTTCCAACTCGTCCACAGACGGGGTGTTGTTGATCCGCCCGTCGATCATGTTGTAATTCTGCTCGGTGGTCAGCTCTGCCGTGCGCATATAGTTTTCCGGTACCCGCTGTTCGGCAGCAATGGCATAGGCCTGTGTGCCATTGCCCATAATGAGATATTTGCCGTCCTCTGAACTGTGATGATAGCCATAGCCTGCGGCTTCCATCTGCTCGCGGGTCATGCCGGTAACATGAAAGCTACCACGGGGCGTTGTAATTCTTTCCCCGGTCATAAGTGTGTCGGGGGTAGCTGCTTCCTGCTGATACTGGGCGTTGCGCTGCAAATCAACCGGTTTGTCCCCGGTGACAGGCTGAATACAGGAAATATGCTCTGCGGCGCGGTAGGCGTTCATATTAAGCTGCCGCTGCCATGCACCGACGCTGGGTGCCCAGCGGAAGCCGTTGGCTTTCAGCTCGTCCCGCGTCCCTTCGTCCGGCTTGCCGTCGAAGAAGATCTGCAGGCGGTTGTCTGCTTTGTTTGCTTCCACACGCCCACCGTCAAACTCCCATCCGGCAAACTGGGTATCCTCATGTTGCCGTACCTGTTCGATACGCGCACGAATCCGGCGAATTTCCGCGTTATTGTTGGAGAGGACAAAGGACTGATACGGCCTGCTTTTGTCAAGGTGCCAGGACTGCGCCATGTCCGCTTTCAGCTTGTCGATCTGTTCCGGCGTTAAGTGCGGACAACCGTCCAACGTCTTATGCTTTCGGTAATAGGCGTTTACCGCTTTCATGGTTTCCTGCGCTTCTTCCAGCTTTGAGAGCTTGGCTTCCAGTTTGGCGACAGCCTGCGGATCGTCCGCGCTAATACCGCCCATACCCGTGCTGCGGATTTTATCAAGAATCCCCTGCACATCCTGCCACTCCTGCATATTGCGGTCACGGGCTGCGTTCTGCTTGTGTTTCTTCGCCACAGGGAAATTGCTGCCGCCAGCGATAAGGATAGACGGTACACGGGCTTCAATGGCATAATGGTCATTCAGATTTGCTGCCAACTTGCGGGCATAGGTGTCCAGCAGCGCATCTATTTTCTCATGGTACATGGGATCAACGCGCTCTTTCTGCCGCTGGGCAAGCTCCGCTGCTTCATTGACCATCTGCCGGTATTCGGCGGTGGCGCTGCCCGCCGCATAGTCGCGGTAGCTGTTTGCATCGTTGGCGCGCCGGGCTGCGCCCTCATTGATCGGATAATACTTGACAGCAGGGGTTTCCGGCTGCTCCGGCGCGTCGATGGGCTGCTCCCTCGGCTCGTAGCCGTTGGCTGCGTATTCGGTGGTCGTCATACCCGCTGCTGCGGCTTCCTGTGCGATTTCTTCCCGCACATGGTCTTTGTAGGCTTCCATTTCTGCGGTTTCCTGTGCAAAGTCGGAGAGCTGGGGCGGGTCGGGCAGATGGTAATCGCCTGCATTCAGTTTTTCCCGGCAGGTGTCCACATGGGCAAGTACGGCGGTAAAATACGCAGTCTGTTCCGGCGTCAGATTTTCGCCGTTTTCCAGCACATCCGCTGCGGTGCGTTCCTGCTCAGAGAGATTGCAATGCAGACGCATATACGGCACAAACTCGGAGAGAATCATTTCCCGTTCTGCTTTGTCCTGCTCCCAGCTTTCAGCACCATGATTGTGCAGCACATAGTTTTGCCAGCTTTCATCATTGGCGTAGTATTCGTGATAGGCCTCAATATGGTCGATCAGAGAGCCGTCCCCATCCCCAAAATCCTGCCGTCCCTCGTAGCTGTCGCGCTCACCGTCAAAGGTACAATCAATGCGGAACTTGGTCTTGTCATACCAGCCACCTGTATATCCGGGCTTCTCGCGCTCGGTACGCTTTTCCTCGTCCAGCGCTTTGAACAGCGCATCAGCGCGGGCAAGGGGCAGTTGTTCGCCCTCTTGCAGCTTGTCACTTTCACTCCAAATGATCGTCACCACCGGCTGTACAGCCGGATCAAGGGACGGCGGCAATTCCTTTTCCGAATCCGCAGCGGCGTTGCGCTCTGCAAGCGCCTGTTCAGCACGCTCCCGAACGGCATCACTGATATGCAGTGAATATAACTCAGAGGTAGAAGAAAAGCCCACGTTATTGAACACATAGTCCACGTCACTTTCTTTCAATGCACCTGCGGTATAGTAATTCTCCCGTGTAGGCGCTGTGCTTACCCTGCCTGCTGCAATGTCATGGTTTAGTCCGGTTTCCATGTGAGAACAGATTTTACCGTCAACTGCCAGTGTCACATAGTACCATCCCATGTATCCGCTGATCTTATCATCAGTGCCGTCGTTGAACTCAACGCCCAGCAGGGTATACGGCTGCAAGCCCCTTTCTGCGGCAATGGCATTGTCTTTTGCTTCACGCTCCATGAGGGCAGCAAGCGCAGTTTCCTTTGCCGCGTCGATGATCTCCGGGTTGTACTGCACCAAAGCGGTATTGACAAGTTCCTGCTGTACGGCTTTCGTTTTGGCTTTCGGGGTCGCCTGATTACCAATAAACAGAGAGGTGCCGGTGTCAAAGCGGATTGAAACATCGCTTGTACCGCGCCATTTGCCGCTGCACGGAGAAGTCTCAATTTTTCCGGTGGTGCTGCCAAAGCACTGCGCAATCACATCGATCTTATCCTGCATGGGCAGACCGTCATATTTCTTTGCAATTTCAAGCGCCTTTTTCTGCAAATCGGTGAGCGGGGTAATATTCGGCGGGTTTTTCTCCTGTGGCTCGGCGTTGGGCGGGACTTCTTCCTGCTCTGCCTTGGTGATTTGTCCGTCCTGCAGGACGTATCCCTGTGCCGCCAGCGCGTCAAGCGTACCCTGCGATACCTCACCGGAGAGCTGCATATCGGTATCTACCAGCATTTGCAAGGTGGCCTGTACCTCGTCCCGGATCGCCTGCTGCCGTTCAGGCGGGATTTGCGCAAAGACCGGCTGCGCTGTTTCCTGCCGGATATCTTGCTCCTGTTGTAAGAACTCCGGCACCTCGGTAAACCCGAAGCTATCACAGTAATGTGCGCTTTGCTGCTCTCCATGACGCAGTACAATGACATCGGACACGGAAAGACTATGCCCTGTAAAATCCTCGGGGCGTTCCACATTAAACCGCACAAATAGATCCTCTAAGGTTTCCCCGTCAGCCAGCGGCGCAGAATATACAAGATCGTAATTGTTTTTCTGTGCGGAAAGGCCAAGTTCCCGCAGTCGTTCCAGCGGCTCAAACCGGTAATCCCTTGTTTCGTCGCCGCCTTTGAGCTGGTAAATTGAAAAAGTATTTTCCGGCTGCGGTTCTGTCAGTGCTGCGGTTTCCTGCTCCTGTGCCGTTTCCCGCTGCTGCGAAAGCGCCTGCAAGCGTTCCTCAATTTCAGTAATCAGCGCACTTGCCGTGGTACGGATGGTTTCAAGGGACGCTTTTAGTTCCTTGATTTCTTTATCGCTGCTCCAACCGGCAACATATCCGAAAGAATAATCGGAAGTATCCAGCCCGAAGTGCTGGCACACCGTAAAGGCGATGCTTTCCGCCTCCACCTCACGAGTGCGCCGGTTTGGACGGTTCTCCAGTTCCTCCGGCGGTGCGTTCAGATCAATGTCATGCAGCTTTGCGTGGGCAATTTCGTGGATTAGGGTCTTGATTGTTTGCAGTTCGCTCATACCCTCATCAACAGCAATGCGTTTATCTGCAAGGCTGTAATAGCCGTGTGCGCCGCCCTCGATCTTTTCCAGTTCCACCGGCACCGGGGAAACCTCTTTCAGTACGCGCCAAAAATCCTCGTATTGCTCAACGCTGCCGGTCAATGCATCTATCGAAAGATCGGGGATCTCTTTGCCGTCGGTCTGGCTCACATCAAAGACGCTTACCACCTTAAAGGCAGGGATCTTGATTTCCCGCTGCTCCATGACGGGCTTACCGTCAGCACCAATTACCGGCTGCCCGGTATCCGGGTCAATCTTTTCCGCTTCTTTCTTTATGGTGTACGGTGCCGGGGCAAAGATTTTTATGCCTTTTTCTCCGCGCTTTACATGACGCTCAAAGTCATCGCGCCACTTGCCAAAGCCTGCTACAAGGGAAGCGTCCGGCTTTTGCATCAGAATCAGCAGCGTATTGTTCAGACTGTAATCATGGAACTTGGACATGGCTTTCAGATAGGCTTGATAGCGTTCACTTTCAAACAGCTCCCGCACACCGGCTTCCAGCCGCTCCGTCACTTCCTTTACCTTGCCCTCGGTGTCCTTGGCAGTCAACTCAAAGGGTCTTGCTTCAAAATCACTCATGCGTTCGCTCCTTTCAAAAATATAGGGGTTTGGGAGTATCCCAAAAGACAAATCCCCGCTGATCTCCATGGAGAAAAGTGGGGACTTGTCGGGAGTGTAGCTACACTCCCTATGCTTGCTGCGTAACTTTCTTTTCTCCGGCAGAGCCGGAAACTCGTATGTCACGCTTTCAAAGCCATTTTTCGGCTGTTTGGCAGGTTTATCCCTCGCATACCAAAAGTGCGGCTGGAAAGTAGCTTGCTGCAAGGCTTTTTCAGCCCCTAAACCGTGACTTGCAGCTTTGTTTTAGTGTTTCTTTCGCGTTCACGGCGCTTGCGTTCACAAGCCATCCGCCGTGCTGCAAATACTGCGCAGGCGTCGCAGTATTTGGCGCGATTGCTGCGGGCGTGGAACGGCTTTCCGCACAGCTCACATCTTTTGCGAGTATCATGCTGGCACATAATATCCGCGCACAGCTCCCGGTCGGCAGGCAGTACCGCTTCCCGAAAATACCGGCACAGTAGAGAAAAGCTGATCGCCTGCACACATACACACGGATCCCCGTCGTCCAGCAGCAAGCAGCATCCGCCGTCATTGTTTGCACAAAGGCGGCGGGTCAGCTTTTTCACCTTGCGATACTGCGCTTCATTCAGCCGGATCATTTTCGCTGCTCGATACGGTAATTCACATACTGATCGCCTGTGTCGCAGAGAAGCACCGTACCGTCATAGGTTTTACCTGTGCGCTCAGAATACAAGCCTTTGACCTTTGCCTTACCGTCTTTCAAGAGCGCAGCAGCGATTTTCTTTGAAAATACTGTTTTCCTGCTCGCAAAAAATCTGTCGTTCTTCCACATGACAAAGCGGCAGGCGCGGTTGGAACAATAATAGTTTTTCTTTCCCTCATAGACGGGGCTGCCGCAGCGGGGACAGGTGCCAATGGCTTCCTTTTCCGGTGCAAACAGTTTTTTCCCGTCCTCGGTGATGTGAGAATACTGCTTCACCAATTCCCGCGTCAGCTCGGCAATACCACCCATAAACTCGTCCGGATTTGCGTTACCTTTAGCAATCTCGGTCAGCCTGCTTTCCCATTCAGCGGTAAGCTGCGGGGATTTCAGCATATCCGGCAGAATGACCGCCAGATTCACGCCGTCTTTGGTCGGCACAAGGCTTTTGCCCTTGCGCTCCACAAATCCGGCAGACAGCAGCTTTTCGATCATGGCAGCGCGGGTCGCGGGTGTACCCAGTCCCTTGCGCTCGGCTTCATCGGGCATATCCTCTTTGCCCGCACTTTCCATAGCGGACAGCAGCGTATCTTCGGTATATGGTTTCGGCGGGGTGGTGTAATGCTCGGTAACAGATGCGGCAAGGTTGTCAAAGGCCTGTCCCTCAAAAAGCTCCGGCAGCGTCGCTTCGTCCTCGGTGTCCACATCGGATTTGCCTTTCAGCATAGTGCGGAAACAGGCGTCAATGTCTTTCCAACCACCGTGAAGGACATTTTTGCCCTTGGCGGTAAACTGCTTGCCGCTGCACTCAAATACGGCAGTGACAGCTTCGTACACATGGTCAGGAGCAACCGCGCAAAGCAGCTTGCAGCAGATAAGGGACAGCAGTTTCTTTTCGCTTTCTGCAAGTCCTGTAAAACCAGCCTTTGCAAGCTCCGCTGTGGGCAGAATTGCATGATGGTCTGTTACCTTGGCATTGTTGATAACGCGCCCCATCTCCGGGGCAAGCTCCACGCCCTGCATAAAGGGAAGCTGCGGCAGCAGCGCCGCGACAAGATCAGCCGCCGTCTGTTCCATATTGGAAGTGATGTAATTGCTGTCCGTTCTCGGATAGGTCAGCAGCCGCTTTTCGTACAGGGCTTGGGCATAATCAAGGGTCTGCTTGGCAGTAAAGCCGTAAATGCGGTTGGCTTCCCGCTGCAAGGAAGTAAGGTCATAGAGCTTCGGAGGCTGTATGGTTTTCTTTTCTTTTTTCAGAGAAGCACAAACGGCCTGCGAATGCTCGCAAGCCGTTTGCAGGGCATTTGCTTCGGCAGCGTCGGCAATGCGCTCACTTTCCGCTTTCACACTGCCACAGCCGATCTGCACAATATGATATTTTTCTTTCTTGAACGTGGCAATCTTCCCGTCGCGCTCCACCAGTAGATTCAGCGTCGGGGAAAGAACGCGCCCCACATTCAGCGTCTTATGGTACAGCACGGAGAAAAGGCGGGTAGCATTGATGCCCACCAGCCAATCTGCCCGCACACGACACAGCGCCGAATGATACAGCGGGTCATACTCTCGCCCGTCTTTGAGCGTGTCCATGCCCTCGCGGATCGCGCTGTCCTCCATAGAAGAAATCCACAGTCGCTTGAACGGCTTGCGGCAATCAGCCTGTTCATAGACAAAGCGGAAAATCAGCTCACCCTCGCGCCCGGCGTCGCAGCCGTTCACCAGCTCCGTCACATCGGGGCGATGCATCAGCTCCTTTAAGACGGAAAACTGCTTTTCCTTGCCGGGGGTCAGCGTATATTTCCAGTCCTCAGGCAGAATCGGCAAATCTTCGTATCGCCACTTTTTGAAACGCTCGTCATAGCTGCCTGCGTCGGCCATACTCACCAGATGTCCAATGCACCAGGACACCAGCAGCCCGTTGCCCTGTATGTAGCCGTCTTTTTGCTCCTTTGCCCCAAGAGCACCCGCAATGGTCTTTGCAACAGAGGGCTTTTCACAGATAATCAAAATACTCATTCGTTGTCCTCCTGTTCATCGGCCTGCACCGGCACATTGCCGTCAGCCCCATAATCACCGTAATTGTCGGTTTCTTCCTCGTCATCCTCGTCAAAATCGAACTCATCCAGCTCGGTGCTGCCTTTGGTATCGGCTTTCGGTTTGCGGAACTTGAAGTACCACACAGCAGCGCCGCCGCCCAACGCAAGTATTAAGACAATCGCAAGGATACCGCCCACATTGCTTTTCTTCGGTTCTTCGGTTGGCTCGGTCGGTTCCAGATCGGCAGGGGCAGCTTCTTTTCCGGCGCACTCGCTCATATTGGTGCTGCAAATGGGGCAGGCTGTATTAACCTTGCCTGCGCTGCATTTTTCGGTGCAGCTACAGGTAATAGGGCTGTTTCCGCCCTCGTCCTCCAATAGTGCCAAAAGATCAGCTTCGTCCACGGGGTTGAGGAAATAGGTGTGATACTGTTCGCCGTCCTCGTCGGCGGGTTTATCATAATCAATGATGATATACAGGGTATGTCCGCTTCTGGTTTCCACCGTAATAAACTGCTTGTTGGTTGCCTTATCAAAAAGCAGATCCCGGGTCAGCGCGATCCCGTCCTCCGTAAAGGGCGTCCCCGGTTCCACGGCCGGGGACGGCTCGGAAGCAGCAGGTTCCGTTTCTTCTGTTGCAGTGCTTTCCGGCGGCAGCTCGCTGTCGTAGTAATCGCCGCCGCCTGCATAGGCAACCGTAGAAAAAGCCGTCATGCAAAGCACGGCGGCAAGCAGCACGATAACAGTACGCAGCTTTCCTTTATTCCTCGTCATTGGTCATATCCTCCTGTTCGTGATAGACATTTTCCGCAGGCGGCGCATCGTTGCCGCCGCTGCGCAGAAAGTCCATCAGTTCGTCGCGGGTCATGCACATGGAGCGCACAATACCCACAATCTCAAAGTTTTCCTGTTCGGTGCGCTGGGCTTCCAGCTCTTTGAGCTTGTTTTGATACTCGGTAATTTTGCCACGGGTCTTTTCAATCTCCCGTTCGATACGTTCCAGCTTAGTAAGTGCCATAATGTTTACTCCTTTCGATTTTCAGATTAGTTGTAGGGCGGTCTGGCGTAGGCGTAGAAATGGGACTGCCAATAGCTGCTGTTCAGATTAGAATACGAAATCGGATCCCCACAGTGCAGCATCATGGAATTGCCCACATAAATACCCACATGAGAAACGCCCGGCGTGTCATAGGTTCCCGTAAAAAACACCAGATCACCCGGCTGGGGATTGGAAACAGGGGTAGAGATGTTATATAGCCCCTGCGCACCCAAACGCCCGGTATTGCATACGCCGCTGTTGGTCAGCACCCAAGATACAAAGCCGGAACAGTCAAAAGAGGTATTTGGATTGCTGCCGCCCCAGACATACGGATACCCGATATATTTCTCCGCCTCGGCAATCAGCGTGGCAAAGGTTTCATCTTCCAGCGCCGATGCGGGAATTTCATAACCTGCAGGCCGGTTTGTAATATACCGGCTGATGTACTCAGAATTGCCGAACAGATCCGGTCGGTTGCCCAGCACGGACATATACAGGGCATATTTGCTCAAAGTTTCCTCGCCCATGATGTACACGGGAACATGGGAAAGGTTGAAGTTTTCAAGTGACACCTGGCAGATGTAATAGTCATAGGGAACTTGGACGGTGTATTCGTAGGTTTCCGTGCTGGTTTCGCCTGTTTCGGGATCGGTCACAGTCCGCGTCCCCGTTCTCGTTTCCGTGCGGTAGCGCACCTCCCTTGTAACGGTTTCGGTCAGGATATACTGCTTCTCAAAGAGCATTTGCAGTGTTGCCTGTACCTCGCCAGCCGTCCATGCGCCCTCATGGAGCGCAGAGAGAATCGAGATCAGTACATAAGGGTCATGCTCGATCTCGTCAAGGTCATAGTGGTATTCGTTGTAGTCATGGGTGCTTTCGTAGGTGTCCAGATACCTTTGCAGCTCTGCTTCCAGTTCACAGTAGGCGGCTTCGGCAGCAAGAATGTCCGCGTCCTCCGATTGGTAGGAAGATGCTGCGACACCGCCGCCCGCACCGGAAAAGAGAATGGAGCAGGATTGCAGCCCGCCGATCAGCAGTACAATAAGGAGGAAACCTGCAAGGACAATCAGACAGCCTTTCCAGTGCCGCGCTACAAATGAAGCCGTTTTCTTTGCTTCCTCGGCAACACGCTTTGCCGCTTTCGCGGACGCTTCGGCGGTCTTTTTGGTGGTCTGCGCGGTTTTCTGCGCTGTACTGCCTGCCGTTTTTGCCGCCCGTGCTGCCTTGGCGTATTCTCGCTTTAACCGCTGTTTCTGGAAAAACTGGTTGAGAGGATTGCCGGAAAGAAGCGTCGGATTGTCATACAATGCCTTTTGATACATATATTCCGCATTGGCTTTGACTGCCTTTTGCTCGGCTTTTGCCGCTGCCCGGTAAGGTTTCAACTTATGACGGCGTTTTGCATAGCGGTATGCACCGCCAGCGCCGCGCTCGGCAAGTTCCTCGCCCTTATGTCCACTTTCCACACCGACGTTTTCATTCTCAACCTCGTGAATTTTCCCATGGACAAGCATTGCTGCCTCCCGCACGGGTCGGCCTGCCGGATTGGATTTAATCTTTGGGGCAGGCTGATCCACCTTATCAAAGCGCAGCTTGGTATGCGCCGTGCCGGTTGCCTCGTCAAAAACACGCTCTTTGTGTAAAACACGCTTTTTCGGTATGGCTTCCCGCGCAGTGTCCAGCTTATCTGCCCGTGTTTCGGATTTGCGGATATACTTTTGCAGTGCCGGATCGCCGCGTTCCTCGTCGCTGAATTGCAGCCGGGAGCCGGGGCGCTGCCGGACAGCTTCGCCCTCACGGATCTTGCTGTTTGCTTTTCGGATTCGTTTTCTTGCGGCATGAGCGTCATGCTCAGATACAGCGCGGTTCAGTGCCTTTTCCGCTGTGCCGCCCGCAGAAACCGGAAGATCCTCCTGCGCCGCAGGGGAAAAATTTTGTTCCGCATCCCTGCCGGAAACGCTCTGTACTTCGCCCGTCGTCTGATTTTCCCGCACCAGCCCGTCACGGGTCATGTGCTGGGTAATTTTATCCCGGGGTTTTAATGGGTCTTTCAAGTGGTATCACCTCCGATCCGGTCCCTTGCAAGGGAACAAAACGCTGTGTTCAGTTCAATGCCGATGTAGTGCCGTCCGTGCCGTTTTGCCGCAAGCCCCGTCGTACCGCTGCCCATGAATGGGTCAAGGACAACCCCGCCTGCCGGACATCCTGCCAGTATGCAGTTTTCCGCCAGCTTTGGCGGATAGGCAGCAAAATGCCCGCCCTTGTACGGCACGGTGTTGATAAACCACACGTCGCGCTTAGCCCGGACGGGCGAAATCATTTCGTCGGTTATGCTGCCTTTTTCTCTGGGCTTGTTAATATTTTGGGTTTGCGGCTGACCGGGAACGGGAGAAGAATACTTGCCCACGCCGCGCCCGTTTTTCTTGCGCAGGGCAGTTGTGGGCGCGATCGGCTCGGCTATGGCCTGCCAGTCGTAGAAATACCGTTTGCTTTTGGAAAACAGAAAAATGTGTTCATGGCTGCGGGTACACCGGTCTTTGATACTTTCCGGCATGGGATTTCCTTTTGCCCAAATAATGTCGTTGCGCAGATACCAGCCTGCACCGCGCAGGGAGAACGCCAGCATCCACGGGATCCCGATCATGTCCTTTGGCTTGCAGCCCTGTACCATGCGGGACAGGGAAACAATCTGCCCGTTGCGCCCGTTCGGATATTTGGGATCCCGGGCAGTACCCTTACCGGACGTGCCGCAATAGCTGTCCGCGATATTCAGCCAGAGTGTCCCATCCGGGCGCAGCACACGCATTACTTCACGGAATACCGCCGTCAGCCGTGCTATGTATTCCTCCGGTGTGTCCTCACGCCCGATCTGCGCATCCATGCCGTAATCACGCAAGCCATAATACGGCGGCGAAGTCACGCAGCAATGGATGCTTTCGTCCGGCAGGGTTTTCAGCACAGACAGGCAATCGCCGCAAAGGATGGTGTCAATGGGCAGGCTCATTGTCCGTTCACCTCACTTGGCTTGGTGGACATGATACGGTAAAGCTCGGTGTCCTTGGGGAAGTGATCCACGAAAGGCAGGATTACATTCTCAAAGAACAAAAGACCTTCGCCCGGCGCGGAGTTGGTAACGTATTTAAGCTGCTCCGATGAAATGTTCAGCCGTTCCGCAAGGATTTTGCGGTCGCCTGCCGCTTGGTTGAGCATACAGATATAGTCAGAGTTTTCAAGGATGTTTTCAATTTCCGGTGAAGATAAAAGATCCTTGACGTTCTGGGTCGCGCCCGTCGGCACGCCGCCCCATTTTCTGAAACGCTTCCATATCTCTGCGGAATAGGCTGCGGTCTGCGGTTCTTTCAGAAGCAAATGGAACTCGTCGGCATAATACCATGTGGAAACGCCTGCGTTGCGGTTGAGTGTAACACGGTTCCATACCTGATCCTGAATAATCAGCATACCCGGCTTTTTCAGATTCTTCGGCAGTTCCTTAATGTCATAGCAGACAAAGCGGTTGTTGATGTCCACCGTCGTTCTGTGGTTGAAGAAGTTAAGGGATCCCGATACATACAGATCAAGCGCCTGTGCTACCCGGTCGGCTTCCGGTAAATGCTGCGCCGTCAGCGCGTCATGCAGGTCGGACAGGATCGGCATATTCTCCGGGCATGGGTCAGCAAAGTAGGGCTGGTAGATCCGCTGTACCGCCCGATCAATTACCGTTCTTTCAATGGCTTCCAGTCCGGCCTTGCCGCCCATAATCAGCTCACAAAAAGACAGTACAAAGTCGGATTTCAGCGCCAGCGGGTTTTCGTCCTCGGAATAATTCAGATTGATGTCCAGCGGGTTCACATAGTCGGTGCTGGTGGGTGACAGCCGGATAATCTGCCCGTGGAGCAGCTTCACCAGCGGCGCATATTCGCCCTCTGGGTCGCACACGATCACATGGTCGCCGGTTTTCAGAATCACGCTTACCATCTCGCGCTTACAGGAAAAAGACTTGCCCCCGCCGGGTGTACCAAATACCAGCCCGTTGGGAGAACGGGCATTCTTGCGATCCAGCATGATCATGTTGCCGGATTTGGCGTTCAGACCGTAATAAAAGGCATCGCCGCCCATGAACAGCTCCTGTGTAACGAAGGGAACGATAATCGCGACGGCAGAGGTCGTCATTCCCCGTGTGATTTTGATCTGGCTCACCCCCAGCGGCAGGGACGATACAAGCCCCTGTTCCTGCTGGAAGTCCAGACGGGTAAGCTGGCAGTTGTATTTCTGCGCCACTCCTGCGGCGCGGAACACGTCATTTTCCAGCTTGCGCCTGGTATCGCCATAGTTCAGCACAAGGAAAGTGATCATGAAATAACGCTCATTGCGGCTTTGCAGTTCGTTTAAGAGCTTTTTCGCTTCGCCGCCGTAGGTCGCAAGGTCAGAGGGAAGTATGTCCATATCGTAGCCGTCCCGGACAGCTTTTTTCTGTTCCTGTATCTTCATGGCGTCGAGATCGGTAATCTTACGCTTGATCATTTTGACGGCTTCCGACTGATCCAGCGCCTGCACATGGAGATTGACGACAATGCCCGAATCGGTATCCAGAAAGTCCGTCAATACATGATCGTTCAGCTCCGGGGTGATAATTTGCAGGAAGCTGGCTGCGCACAGCTTTCCGCCCATCTGGAACATCCGGCTGTTCTTAAAAGCAAATGAGGACGGAGCGATAAAGTCTTTGGTGGACAGCCCGCTTGGGGCAAGCCAATTCCAGTCAAAGGAAAACCGCTCGCCATCCGGGTGCATGATACCGTGCAGCACTTCCAGCCGATCTTTGCCGTCCAATGCCCGCGCTGCTGCGCCCATCACCTTGAAGTAGCCCAGCAGGTCGGTTTCAATGCGGGTAAGCCGCGCCCGCGCTGCTTTCAGATTGTCTGCCTCAATGGTATAGGTCAGATACTTGGTCTTGACGTTTCCGTTATTGCCCCGTTCAAGCTGACGTTTCAGAATCCCCGTGTTCTCCTGCCGGATATGGTCTAATCCGTCGCCGCAAAGCGGAATCTCAAAACTCTGTGCAAGCTGCTCCCGGTCGGTTTTCCGGTTGACAAAGGTAAGCTGCACATGAATGGAAGCGTCCAGATAGTTGTACAGATCACACAGGTATTCAAAAATCGCTGTCTGATCGTCCGGCTGGGCAAGCTGGTAGTTCACATCGAAAAACTCAATGCTTTTGGAATAGCTCCTGCCGCCCAGATGGCAGATACCGTCCGGGTGCATGGTCTGATAGGGAATCGTGTCCTGCGCCGTATGGGGCTTGCCGTCGCCCTTATACTTGCGGATGATCGCCTCAATTTCTCTTTTTTCCGCGCGGGTGAGTTTACGCTTTGCCGCTGTGTTTTCCGCTGCGGGTTTTGTCGCCTTGGACAATCGCTTTTACCTCCTTTTCCATTTGATATTGCCGCACAAGGGCGGCGTATGCGTTATCGGTCTGATAGGGGCGCTCCTTTGGACGGATAAAGCAGCTTTCAATCATCTGCCGCAAAACCACTTCAAGGGGCTGTCCGTTCTTCTCATATACGCCAAACAGGAATCCGGGAAGCATGACAAGGATCATCACCATTGCCGCAGCCGTGGTTCCTGCGCTGTCTTTGAGTAAAAAGAACAGCGGCACTCCCATAAGCGCCGCCACGCCAAAACAGATCAGTTGTCGTTTGGTCAAATTGAAAAGCACCTTGGACTTAATCTTGTTCAAGTCCTTCGGCACATTCACATAAGCCATCGTTCCTCCTTTCCGCAAGCGTAATATCGCTTGCAATTTCATTGCCCCAAACGTCCCAACCCGGTGCTTTCTGCCGGGCAAACAGTTCTAAACGGGGCAGGTCGCCCATAAGGGCAAGGATTTTCTGCCTTGCTTCATCTGGCTTTTTACTGTGCTGCTCTATGGGCGAGATAATGAATTGATGTACGCCTGCGGACTGCCGTTTCGGTTTTCCTTTGGTTGCCAGCAGACATATTTCTGCGTTGCCCCGCGTCCAATAGCCCAATCCATAAAACCATGTGGGATTTTTCCGGTTCCGTTTCAGCCAGACAAAGGCCACAGTCTTATATTGAAAGCCCCACGCCTTGATCAGACGCAGCGCCTCGGGTAACTGGGGAAAGGTTGCCCACAGAAACAGGGCGCAGTCTTTTGCGGTCAGCTCTGCCACCGGCAGAGCGCACAGATTATCTATGCTCATGGTGGGATAGTGGTTTTCTGCCGCGCCCTGCACCTTTCCGCTTTCATAGCGCCAAGGTGGGTCGGCATAAATGATATTGTATTTTCCGATAGTCTCACCTCCGTCAATGTGCGCCGAACACTGCGTTTGCCATGCTGCCGGTTTTGAACAGGCAGAAGCACAAAAGCACCGTGTAGCCCATCGCCCGCCAGATCGCGCCGGAGATGTCGCCGCCTGCGCCGATGGTCTGTATCAGCACCGCATAGATGCCCACGCATACCATAATGAGAAATGCCTGAAACGCCAGTGCCAGCAGAGATTTCAAGTAATTCTGCCCGACGCTGCGCCATTCGCTGTTTGCCATGGTGGAAAGCGGGATCGGGCCAAGTGAGGTCACAAGGTAAATCTGAATCATCCTGCCGTAGATCACCAGCATAATGCAGATAGACAGGATATTCATGGTCAGCCCCACAAACAGGGATTGAAACCACAGTCCGATCAGCCCGCCAAGGCTCATTGCTTCAAGCTGCGCTTCAAGGTCTGTTACCACAGAAGCGAGGTCAATGCTGGTATCGCTGATAATCACGCCTGCGCTCTGGTTGACCACATGCTGCGCCATATCGAAAATCCCCATGACGATATTCCATGTGTTCGTAACGATCAGAACAGCAGCAAAAGACTTAAACACCCATTTGAAGAACATAAAGGTGTCAATGTCGTGCATATTGTTCTTCTCCGTCACCATCTGGATCAGCTCATAGCACATGACAAAGGCGAGGATTGCGCCTGCTATCGGGATAATGACTGTTTCGGAAAGGCTGCGGATCATGTTAAAAATTCCGGCGTTCCAGCCCTGCGGCGTTGCGCCTACTTCTCCGGCGATTTCGCCCACCTTTTCGTTGACGGTATCAAACAGGCCGGTCAGGTTTCCGATGATGCCGTCTGTCAATATTCCCCTGAACCATTCTTCGAGCCAATCAAGTATCAAATGGCAGCACCTCCTTTCCCGCGCCCGCCCGCTTTACACGGACGGGCGCGAAAGATTGATACGGGCAAATTAACCGAACAGGCCAGAGAGCAAAGGTACAAGGATCAGACCGATGAGGGCGACACCGCCGCCAGCCATGAGCTGCTTCATGCCCTGGCTCTTAGCGCCGGGATTGTCCGAGCCGTAGCCCTCCAAAAGGTTGATGACACCCCAGATGCCAAGACCGGCACCGAGAGCGATCACGAGTGTCTGCAATACGTCAACTGCGCTGTTAAAGAAATCCATAAATTACCTCCATTATTCAGAATTGATTTGTGTTTGGTCAGTAGTACAGCCGCCCTTGTCGGCGGCTGCTTCGTCCGTTTTGATTGTCCGGCTGGACAGGTCTGCTTCCGCCCATTCTTTTAGGGCAAGGACATACAGATACTCTCGTTCCATTGCAAGCCGTCGATCCACTTCACGCGCAGCTTCCTCCGTGTCAATTTCCGTATAGGGGATACCCAGAGCATCGCACTCCTGTATCTTCTCCCACAGCACTACACCGCAGAGGATAGCGCGGGTGATCGTGATCATCGGGTTCAGACAATCCATAAAAGCCTCATAATTCGAGCGTTCCATAGCTGCTCCTTTCATTCGCCGCTTTCTTCTGCGGCCATATTCATATCCGACAAATCAATGTCGTAAAAGTCAAACGGTTCCTCCGGCTCTACCACCGCAGGGGTGCGTTTCTTCTTTCTCTGCGCCCGGATGTATCTCTCAACATCAAAGGCATTTTTCTTGTCGGCGTCGGAAAGGTATTTATAATTCGGGTGCTTTGTAATATCGTATTTCTTGGAGAAAAACGGTCTGATGCCGCGCACCTGCAAAATACACATTCCTCCGTCCATCGTTGCGATTTCGTCCTGTGTCATCAGCTCCTTTCCGAGTTTTTGATAATTTAAGCCGTGGGAGATTTCCTTGCCCCGATTCTCGCTGGTGTTGAAACTGTCAATCGTTTCTTTCCCTAAAATCTCCGAGATCTCTTTGAGCGTGGTTTTCTCCTTACCGCCTAAAAACAGCATGGTATCGCAGTTGCCCACTATGGTATCGGCATTGTCCCGATAGATCGCCTTTAGCTGGCTCTGCGACTGCAAAATAATAGAAGCCGATATTTCACGGCTTCGGATAGTAGCAATGAGTTTGTCAAACTGCGGGATCTGCCCGATGTTGGCAAACTCGTCCAATATGCAGCGGACGTGAACGGGCAGCCTGCCGCCGTACACATCATCGGCCTTGTCACATAACAGGTTAAATAGCTGGGCTTGCAAAATGGCAATGACAAAATTAAAGGTCGAATCTGTATCACTCATGATGAGGAACAGGGCGGTCTTTCTGTCGCCCAGCGTGTCCAGTTCCATTTCGTCATATTCCATCAACTCCCGCAGTTCCCGAATATCAAAGGGAGCAAGCCTTGCACCGCAACTGACAAGGATCGAGGCACGGGTCTTTCCGGCACTCAGCAGGAACTTCTTATACTGCCGTACCGCAAAATGCTCCGGATCTTTTTCTTCCAGCCGGGCAAACATGAGGTCAACGGGGCTTTGAAACTCGCTGTCATCCTCCTTTGCTTCGCTGGCATTGATCATGTCAAGCATGGTGGTAAAGTTCTTTTCTTCCTCCGGCGCTTCGTAGAAAATATATCCAATCAGCGCCGAATAGAAAAGGCGTTCCGACTTCACCCAGAAATCCTCGGCGCTCTGTGCGCCCTCACCCTTGGTATTGACGATAATCGTATTGACCAGCTTCAAAATGTCTTTTTCGCTGCGCAGATAGGCAAAGGGGTTGTAGTGCATACTCTTGGAAAAGTTGATGGTATTCAGCACCTTGATCCGGTACTTTGCCCTTTGTAAAAGCTGTCCTACCTCGCAAATCAGGCTGCCTTTCGGGTCAGTGATCACATAGGAGCTGTGAAGCTGCATGATGTTGGGTTTGGCGAAGAAGCGGGTCTTTCCCGAACCGCTGCCCCCTATGACAAGGATATTCTTGTTTCTCGCGTTCTTCGGATCCTTCGGACGGTTGGACATCATCAACCGTTCGGTCTGTGTCAGCAGCACATTGTTTTCAAACACCGGGTCGATAAAGGGCTTGATGTCGGCGGGCGTACCCCAACGTGCCGTGCCGTATTCCATACCCTTGCGGTACTTCTTGGCGTTTTTCTGCTTGGAATAGACCACCAGCCGGATAATCACCGCACCAGCAATGCCGATTAGCAGATCGATGGGGTGAAAGCTTGGCGCGGCATTGGAAAAGGCTGCGGTAAAGCCCTGCCCGATATGCAGCAGCTTTGCGGATAGATCGATACCCTGTGCCAGCCGGAACGCCTGTCCGACCTTCCCAAACAGATATACAAACAACAGATACGGGAGATTTAACAGAATCAGTTTTTTCACTTCCGGCTTCATCGATCAATCCCCCTGTCCATTTTCTTCACCGTATCCCGTGCTGCCGTCCGTTTTGCAGCTTCGGCTTTTTTCTCGCCAATATCCCTTCGTACAGACGGCTTGCGCTCCATGTCCAGTTTCTTTGCAGAGAACTCGCGGAACGCTGCGGTCAGCACATCTGCATCTCTGCCCTTGAAGAACACAAGGTAGCGGTCATCTGTTTTTTTCAGTGCAAAGTCAACGCCGTACTTTTTGGCAGTTTGGGAAAAGGCTTTGATATTCGCGTCGGTGATTTCGATATTGGAAACGCCGGTGCCGTGACGCATAAGCTGTTTCAACGTTTGTTTGCCACGGTGGGGCGTATCCCGTTTCTTGCGGTAAAGCTGCATGAACTGTCGCAGTGCTGCTTGCAGCACCTTTCCGTCCAGCTTTGCCGTCTTAATTGCAAGTGCAATGGTCTTACTTGTAACTTCTTCCTGCAAAATGTACCTCCTTTCGCAGCTTTACAGGTGCCTCTCTAAGGTGGATGCACCCGCTGATACAGGCAAATCCTCATAGGCTGTCTGCTCCCTCATAGCTGTAATCCGGGATGCTGCTTTTGGGCTTGCCCCAATCCGGCTGTGCCATATCGTGCGCAACAAGGGCAGTATAGTAGCTGTCAATAGTGCTGGGGGCATTAAACAGCACCGCCCGGAGATATTGCCGGATGTTGCGGATCTTAGTGGTGTTCTCCCGCAGACAGTCAAAGACAAACTCGATATGGCTGCTGTTCAGCTTCATAAACTTGCTTTTTACCAGCTCTGCCGGATAGTCGTCTCCGGCAATGCGGATCTTCTTGCGGGAACTGCATACCGTTTCCAGAATAATGTCCACGATCTCGTCCAGGCGGTCACGGTCAATGCGCTTATCCTGCAAAAGGATGTCGTATTCGATGTTATCGCAGATAATCTCCCGGTAAATCCTATATGCTTCATTTTCGCTGGCTGCCGTTTCCTTTCGCTTCCGTTCCGGCGGCGCAGCCGCTTGTTCCCCGTCCACGCTCAAAGGGGAGGGGTAAGGGGAAAGGATAGGAATGGAATCGGTACTTGATAGATCTGTAATTGATCTTTCTTTTTTTGATAAGTCAGTTCTTAATATATCTTTATTTAATTGCGTTGGATTTTCCAACGTAGGGTTTTCCAACGTAGGATTTTCCTGCGTTGGATTATCCAATGTTGGATTTTCCAATGTAGGTAAATCCGATACTGGCTTTTTGGGAAACTCATAGATTATATAATCTGCGCCGCGCAAGCGTCCTTTTTCGTCGCGTTCCCGGCTGCGGACAATATATCCGGCTCTTTCCAGCTCCCGTATTGCCTCCCGGATCGCGTCGATCTTTTCCCGGTTGATAAGGGACAGACCTTTCAGCGTGTAGTCCCAGTTATCCGGCAGGGACAGCATTTGGGACAGCAGCCCCTTTGCTTTTAGGGAAAGCTCCTGATTGCGTAGGTGGTGATTGGACATAACGGTGTAGCCGCTGTTTTTTTCCACCCGAAATACTGCCATAGGTTATCATCTCCTTTCGCTCACTCTGCCTTGCTGCGCCGGATTGCGGTTTGTCTGCCCGGTTCATACGGACACTCGGCATATACACAAAACCGATATTTCCAGTGCGGACGGTAGAAGTGGCAGGTGTTACAGTCCTCATGTTCGGTGCAGCCGTTCTCGTACCGGTCAAATCCGGGCTTTCCCTGCATGAGCATTTCAAATGCGCGGCTTTTACCGCTCATAAAGTACAATCCGGCTGCGCCTCCTTTCTGGATTTGGGCAGAAAAAAACGCCGCAGACTTCTTTCAAAATCTGCGGCGTTGCGGGATGCGAAAAGGGATGCTGCCTTGCGGTAACATCCCTTTTGTCGCTTGGTTATTCAATTTTTGAGCTAACCTGTTTGCCCACTGCCCTTAAAAGCGTTGATTTTATTGGATTCTTGCTTGTTTTCTTATGTCAACGCTCTTTAGCGGGGCGCTTTTTTATGGATATGTATAGGGTTCAGTCGCCCTCCCGCATGCGGTAGCCCACACCCACCTCGGTGAAGATGTACTGGGGGTTGCCGGGGGTCGGCTCGATCTTGCGGCGGATGTTGGCCATATTCACCCGGAGGATCTGGTTGTCCGTCTTGGCCTTGGGGCCCCACAGCTCCCGGATGATGAAATCGTAGGTCAGCACCTTGCCGGCGTACTTGCCCAGCAGGGCCACGATCTTGTATTCGTTGACGGTGAGGCCGGCGTTCTGGCCGTTCATCAGCACCTGGTGCTTGTCATAGTCGATGGTCAGGTCGCCGGTGACGAACTTGCCAGACTGGGCGATCTGGGTGTTGGACAGGGTGGTGCGGGTGTGGCGGATGGCCGTGCGGATGCGGGCCAGCAGCTCGGAGGTGCCGAAGGGCTTGACCAGATAGTCGTCGGCGCCGTAGTCCAGCGCCTCCACCTTGTCGTGCTCATGATTGCGGGCGGAGACCACCACGACCGGCAGGTTCGACCACTTGCGGACGGACTTCAGTACTTCCATGCCGTCCATGTCCGGCAGACCCAGGTCCAGCACGATCAGATCCGGACAGTGGGAGGCGATCATGGTCAGAGCCTCCTCCCCGCTGCGGACGATGATGGTGTCGTACCCGTTGGCTGTGAGGATCATGGAGATAAAGTTGCTGATGGACTGCTCATCCTCCACGATCAGTACCTTGTCTTTAATCTTCATAGTCGTCTCCTTTCATGGGCAGCGTCACGGTGAAGCATGCGCCGCCGTCTTTTTTATTCTCTCCCCGGATCGTCCCGCCGTGGGCGTGCACCACCGTGCGGCACACAGACAGGCCGATGCCCATGCTGCGCTTGCCGTCGCTGGTGCGGTCACTGCGGGCCGCCCCGTCAAATAACTTGCCAAGAAGGTGGAGCGGAATGCCGCTGCCGTTGTCGGACACGGTAAACACCGCGTCGTCCCCCTGCTGCGTCAGCGTGATGTCGATACGGCTGGTGCCGCCGTGGATCACCGCGTTTTCCATGAGGTTCACCAACACCTGCTCGATGAGCAGCGGGTCCATGGGCACCAGCATCAGCTCGTCCGGCACGGATACCCGCACGTCCACATCAGGATAGTGCTTGTGGGTCTTGGCCACGGCGCTGCCGATGACCTCCTCCGCCGCCTCCGGCGCCTTTTTCACCCGGGCCTCCTCGGCGTTGATGCGGGTGATGGACAGCAGGTTCTCCACGATGCGGATGAGCCACTGGGCGTCCTCGTTGGTGGAGCGCAGCAGCTGGAGCCGCTGCCCCTTCGTCAGCTCAACATCCTGCTCCAGCAGAACATTGGTGGCGCCCACGATGCCGGTCAGCGGCGTGCGGATGTCGTGGGACACGGCCCGCAGCAGATCGGCGTACATCTTCTCCTTCTCCGCCTCACGGCGGGCGGCCTCCGTCTGCTTGGCGCGGCTGGTGACGGCCGCCGTCAGCACGGAGATGGTCATCATGACCAGGAACGTCAGCGGAAAGCCGGTGAGGGTGAAGCTGATGTGCCAGTAGGGATAGGTGAAGATGTAGTCCACGCTGAACACGCCGGCCACAGCGGTGATGATGCCCAGCACATAGCCGTTGGTCCAGTAGGCTGTCAGGAACACATCCAGCAGGAAGATCACCGCCACATAGGTGGTGTCCTGGTGCAGGTCGATGTTCCGCAGCAACAGACACAGCACCACCGCCGCCAGATACAGTCCGAAGGCAATGGCCAGGTCCCGGCCGGAGCACGTCAGCCCCAGGCTGGCAAAAGCCCGCTCCCGCTTGTTCTGGCTGCGGAGCTTGGCCAGATAGGCTTTCCTGTCCACGCCGCCGCCCCCTTTCTTTATATGCATGGTGTTATTGTAGCACATCCCTCTGTTAAGAAGTCGTTAAATCCGTGTTAAGATTTCTGCCGGGTGTTGTCGACTTGACAAGACGGGCGTCGATTGCTATTTTATAATGTTGTATGCATACTGCGGGCGGCCCGCGCCGCCCTTTGGAAAAGAGGTTTTGATGATGTATGATGCCGTGATCGTAGGCGGCGGCGCCGTGGGCTGCGCCGTGGCCCGCTGGCTCAGCCGCTATCGCCTGCGCATCTGTCTTGTGGAGCGGGGCGAGGACGTGTGCGTGGGCACCAGCAAGGCCAACTCCGCCATCTGCCACGCCGGATTCGACGCGCCGGCAGGCTCGGCCAAGGCCCGGTTCAACGTGGAGGGCTCCCGGATGATGGAGGCGCTGTCCCGGCAGCTGGACTTCCCCTACCGCCGGTGCGGCGCGCTGGTGCTGTGCTTCGATGAGACGGACATCCCCCGTCTGGAGGAACTGAAGCGCCGGGGTGAGCAGAACGGCGTGGAGGGACTGGCGGTGCTGGACCGGGAGGCGCTGCGGCGGCAGGAGCCGCGGGTGTCGCCGGAGGCGGCGGCCGCGCTGTACGCCCCCACCAGCGCCATTATCTGCCCCTTCGGCATGACCATCGCGCTGGCGGAGAACGCTGCCGCCAACGGCTGCGAGTTCCGCTTTGACGCGGAGGTGCGGCACATCCGCCGGGAGGACGGCCATTTCCTGCTGGAGACCAGCCAGGGCGTGCTGGAGAGCCGGGTGGTCATCTCTGCCGCCGGCGTCCACGGTGATGTGCTCCACGACCAGCTGTGTGAGACGAAGCTGTCCATCGTGCCCCGGCGGGGCGAGTACTGCCTGCTGGACCGGCGGGACGGCGAGCTGGTGCAGCACACCATTTTCCAGCTGCCCTCCGCCATGGGCAAGGGCGTGCTGGTGTCCCCCACCGTCCACGGCAACCTGCTGGTGGGCCCCACGGCGGAGGATCAGAACGATAAAGACTGCACCGCCACCACGGCGGCGGGCCTGCGGCGGGTGACGGAGACGGCGGCCCGCAGCGTGCCGGATCTCCCCATGCGGGATGTCATCACCAGCTTCGCCGGGCTGCGCGCCCATCTGGACGGCGGGGACGACGACTTTATCGTGGGCGAGAGCGCCGACGGCTTTTTCGAGGCCGTGGGCATCGAGTCGCCGGGCCTGTCCTCCGCACCGGCCATTGGCCGGTATCTGGCCGGGCTGGCGGCGGAAAAGCTGGGCGCGGCGAAAAAGGACGACTTCCTCCCGGAGCGGCGGGACATCCCCCGGCCCCGGGAGATGGATCTTGCGGCGCGGCAGGCGCTGATCGAAAAGGACCCGGCCTACGCCACGGTGGTCTGCCGGTGCGAGCAGATCACGGAGGGCGAGATCCGGGAGGCCATCCGCCGGGGCGCGCGGTCGCTGGACGGCGTGAAGCGGCGGGTGCGGGCCGGTATGGGCCGGTGCCAGGGCGGGTTCTGCACGCCCCGGGTGCTGGAGCTGCTCCACGAGGAGCTGGGCGTGCCCATGGCGGAACTGACAAAGGGCGGCGGCGACAGCCGTCTGCTGACGGGCCGCACCAAGGAGGTGCTCTCATGAAAACAGTACAGCTGGCCATCGTGGGCGGCGGCCCCGCCGGGCTGGCCGCGGCAGCCGCCGCCTATGACGCGGGGCTGCGGGACATCCTCATTCTGGAGCGCAGCGGCGAGCTGGGCGGCATCCTGAACCAGTGCATCCACGCGGGCTTCGGGCTGCACACGTTCCATCAGGAGCTGACCGGCCCCGAGTACGCCCAGCGGTATATCGACGCCGTGACGGAGCGGGGCATCCCCGCGTGGACGGACTGCATGGTGCTGGACATCTCACCGGAGCGGGTGCTGACCGTTACGGGGCGCGGCGTGGGATTGCAGCAGATCAGGGCGCAGGCGGTGGTGCTGGCCATGGGCTGCCGGGAGCGGCCCCGCGGCGCGCTAAACATCGCAGGCACCCGGCCCGCCGGCATCTGGTCGGCAGGCACGGCCCAGCGCATGGTGAATATGGAGGGATACCTCCCCGGGCGGCAGGTGGTGATCCTGGGCTCCGGCGACATCGGGCTGATCATGGCCCGGCGTATGACGCTGGAGGGTGCGGAGGTCAAGGCCGTGGCGGAGGTCATGCCCTATTCCGGCGGTCTGAAGCGCAATATCGTTCAGTGTCTGGACGATTTCGGCATCCCGCTGTACCTGTCCACCACGGTGGTGGAGATCCACGGGCAGGAGCACCTGAACGGCGTGACGCTGGCGCAGGTGGACGACAAACGCCTGCCCATCCCCGGCACGGAGCGGTACATCCCCTGCGACACGCTGCTGCTCAGCGTGGGCCTGCTGCCGGAGAACGAGCTGACCCGGCAGGCCGGCGCGGCGCTGGACGCCGTTACCGGCGGGCCGGTGGTGGACGAGGCGCTGGCCACCTCCCTGCCCGGCGTGTTCGCCTGCGGCAACGTGCTGCACGTCCACGATCTGGTGGACTTCGTGTCCCAGGAGGCGGCGGCAGCGGGACGCAGCGCCGCACGGTTCGTGCTGGAGGGCGCGGGCGGCGGCGAGGTCGTCCGGCTGGAGGGGAAGAACGGCGTGCGCTACACCGTGCCCCAGTCCCTGCACCGGGACGGCGGGCCGGTCACCGTCCGGTTCCGGGTGGGGCAGCCCTACCGGAACGCGGCGCTGTGCGCCTACGCCGGGGAGGCGCTGCTCAAGCGCATCCCCAAGCGTATCCTGACCCCCGGCGAGATGGAGAGCTTTCCCATTGACCCCGCCGCCATCCCCGGCGGCGCGGATACGGTGACATTCGTGGTAGAGGAGGCGCAGGCATGAAGCAGGAGCTGATCTGCATCGGCTGCCCCATGGGCTGCCAGCTCACCGCCGAGGTGGAAAACGGCGCGGTGACTGCCGTCAGCGGCAATACCTGTCCCCGTGGCGAGGCCTACGCCCGGAAGGAGTGCGTGGCGCCGGTGCGCACCGTCACCGGGACGGTGGCCATCCGGGGCGCGGCGCTGCCGGTGCTGCCGGTACGCACCAACGGCGAGGTGCCCAAGGCGCTGGTCTTTGACGTGGCCCGGGCGCTGGGCACCGTGACGGCGCAGGCCCCCATCGCCATCGGCGACGTGGTGCTGCGGGATGTCTGCGGCACCGGCGTGGACGTGGTGGCCGCCAAGAACATGGAGAAGCTATAAAAAGAGGCGCGGCCAACTGCGTTGGCCGCGCCTCTCTCTGCGATGATCTTCTTTGCGGTAAAATACTGTATGAACAGGGCAAAAAATGCCCATAAAAAGCAAAACGCCACGCACACTGGCGTGGTGGTCATCTTTTGTGGGTGGGACGCTTACCGCTGGCTGACCTGCTGATGGCAGTCGCCGAAGATCATATCGTCCAGATCGCCCATGATCCAGTTGTTCATCATAACACTATCACGCTCCTTTCTTCATTTGTCTACGAGCATAGTATATGCCGTTTCTCCCGGTTTTGCAAGCTGATTTCTGCACGGATTTCACAATTTGAAGAAGATATTTTTGTGTGATTTCCACAATGGCACTTGTGGGCCATACCATATATAATGACTGCATATGAACGCATTGGGGATATACTATGAGAGAGTTTTGCGCGGGAGAATTTGATATCGCCGTCATCGGCGCGGGCCACGCCGGCATCGAGGCGGCGCTGGCGGCAGCGCGGCTGGGGATGCGCACCGTCTGCTTCACCATTGATCTGGACGCGGTGGGCAATATGCCCTGCAACCCCGCCATCGGCGGCACCGGCAAGGGGCACCTTGTCCGGGAGCTGGACGCCCTGGGCGGCGAAATGGCCAGGGCGGCGGACCGCGCCTGCATCCAGTACCGGATGCTGAACCGGGCCAAAGGCCCCGCCGTGTGGTCCCTGCGGGCGCAGGCCGACCGCCGCCGCTACCAGCAGGTCATGAAGCATACGCTGGAGCGGCAGGAGAACCTGACGCTGCGGCAGGCGGAGGTGACGGAGATCCGCTGCGAAAACGGACGGGTGTCCGCCGTGGTGCTGCGCACCGGCGCGGTGTTCGGCGTGAAGGCCGTCATTCTCTGCACCGGCACCTATCTGACGGGGCGCACCATCGTGGGCGAGTGCATCGAGTCCTCCGGCCCCGACGGCATGCACGCCGCCAACGCCCTGACCGACTGTCTGCTGGCGCTGGGGCTGCCCCTGCGGCGGTTCAAGACCGGTACGCCGCCGCGGGTGAACCGGCGGAGCATCGACTTCTCCAAAATGGAGGTGCAGGAGGGCGACAGCGATCCCCTGCCCTTCAGCTTTGAGACGGCGCAGGCACCGGAGAACCGGGCTGTGTGCTACCTGACCTACACCACGGAGGAAACCCACCGCATCATACGGGAGAATCTGGACCGAAGCCCCATCTACTCCGGCGTCATCGAGGGCGTCGGCCCCCGGTACTGCCCGTCCATCGAGACGAAGGTGGTCCGGTTCGCGGACAAGCCCCGGCACCAGCTGTTCATCGAGCCCATGGGGCTGGACACGGAGGAGATGTACATCCAGGGCTTCTCCTCCTCCATGCCGGAGGAGGTGCAGCTGCGGATGCTGCACAGCGTGCCCGGTCTGGAGCACGCAGAGATGATGCGCCCGGCCTACGCCATCGAGTACGACTGCATCGACCCGCTGGCCCTGCGGCCCACGCTGGAGGTCAAGACCGTGGGCGGCCTGTACGGCGCGGGACAGTTCAACGGCTCCTCCGGCTACGAGGAGGCGGCGGCGCAGGGCTTTGTGGCCGGCGTCAACGCGGCGCTGGCCCTGAAGGGCGAGGCGCCCATGGTCCTGCGGCGCAGCGAGAGCTACATCGGCACCCTCATCGACGATCTGGTGACCAAGGGCACCGAAGAGCCGTACCGCATGATGACCTCCCGCTCCGAGTACCGGCTGATCCTGCGGCAGGACAACGCCGACCGGCGGCTGTGCCCCATCGGGCACCGCATCGGGCTGGTGTCCGGGGAGCGGCTGCGGGCCGTGGAGGAAAAATACGCCGCGGTGGAGCGGGAGATACGGCGCCTGACCCACACCGGCGTGGCCGGCAGCGGCGCTCTCAACGACCTGCTGGCGCGGCGGGGCACCGCCCCCGTAGCCGACGGCGCGCGGCTCATCGACCTGCTGCGCCGCCCGCAGGTGTCATATGACGACCTGCGGCCCTTCGACCCCGGCGCACCGGCGCTGGACAAGGCCGTGCGGGAGCAGGTGGAGATCACCGTGAAATACGAGGGCTACATCCGCCGCCAGCAGCGGCAGGTGGAGGAGTTCGAGCAGCTGGAAAAGCACACGCTGCCCGACGATATGGATTACAGCGGCATCCAGGGTCTGCGGCTGGAGGCACGGGAGAAGCTGGGCGCGGTGCGGCCGTTGAACCTGGGACAGGCCAGCCGCATCTCCGGCGTGTCCCCGGCGGACATCGGCGCGCTGATGATCTGGCTCCAGACACACCGCGGATAAGGCGGCCTCGCGCCGCGTCATACGATAAGGAGGGTCTTTTATGAGAAAATTCCTGGCCATTCTGGTCTGCAAGCTCATACGCTTCGTGGGCTCCTTCGTGGGCCGGGGCAGCAGCCTGCCCGGACAGATCGCGCTGAAGATCTGCCCCGATGTCCTGCAGCGGGTGCAGCTGCCGTCGGAGATCATCGCCGTTACCGGCAGCAACGGCAAGACCTCCACGTCCGAGATGATCGCCCATGTGCTCACCGCCGCCGGAAAAAAGGTGGTGTTCAACCGGGAGGGCTCCAACCAGATCGAGGGCGTCACCACCCTGCTGCTGTGCAGCAGCACCCTGACAGGCCGGTGCAGAAGCGACGCGGTGGTCATCGAGTCCGATGAGCGCTACGCCCAGTACACCTTCCGTTATTTCCAGCCCACCCACTACGTCATCACCAACCTGTACCGCGACCAGCTCACCCGCAACGGCCACCCCCAGTGGGTGTACAAGGCCATTGAGCCGAGCATCGGCCCGGACTGCACGCTGATCCTCAACGCCGACGACCCGCTGGTATCCCTGTTCGGGCGGGGCCGGCCCAACAAGGTGGTGTGGTTCGGCATGGACCGGCAGCGCTTTTCCACCGACCGCAGCACCGGTATCTATGACGACGGCAAATACTGCCCGCTGTGCCATGCGCCCATGGCCTACGACTACTACCACTACAACCACATCGGCAGCTATCACTGCACGAAGTGCGATTTCCGCCGTCCGGAGACGGCCTACACCGTCACCGACGCGGATCTGGACGCAGGCTTCCTCACCATCAACGGGAAGGACCGCATCGAGCTGGCCTTCAAGAGCATCTACAACGCCTACAACATTCTGGCGTGCTACACCGTGTGCGCGCTGGCCGGCGTGGACGGCGGCGACATCGCCCGCAGCATCAGCCGCTACGTTCTGAAAAACGGGCGCATCGTCAACTGGCAGTACCAGACCATGCGCGGCACACTGCTGGCCTCCAAGCACGAGAACTCCGTGTCCTACGACCAGTCCCTGCGCTACACCGTGCAGCAGAAGGAGCCCCACGCCGTCATCATCATCGTGGACGCCGTCAGCCGCAAGTATTTCACCAGCGAGACAAGCTGGCTGTGGGACATCGACTTCGGCATGCTGAACACGGAGAACGCCTCCCACATTTACCTGCTGGGCCGGTACGCCGACGACCTGTACGTCCGCTTCTCCTACACCGATGTGCCGCCGGAGAAGCTCAGCGCCTACGAGAGCATCGCCGAGGGCGTGGACGCCGCCGTCCGGGACGGTGTGACACAGGCCTATACCATCACCTGCTTCTCCGACAAGGGCAAGTTCCTGTCGCTGGTCACTACGCTTTAAGGAGGGTCTGCACATGAGCATCCAGCTTCTGCATCTCTATCCGGATCTGATGAACCTGTACGGCGAGTACGCCAACGTGGCCGCGCTGCGGCGCAGTCTGGAGCGGCAGGGCGCGGAGGTCGTCGTCCGCACCGGCACGCTGTATGAGGACATCGACTTCTCCGGCGCGGACTTCCTCTATATGGGCGCCGGCACCGAAAACGCCCAGCTCACGGCGCTGGAGGATCTGCGCCGCTATGAAGGCGCTATACGCGCGGCGCTGGAGCGGGGCGCCGTGGTGCTGGCCACAGGCAACGCCATGGAGCTGTTCGGCCGCAGCATCACCGACCCTGACGGCGCGGAGCACGCCGGACTGTGCCTGTTCCCCTTCCGCACCACCGTGTCCGGCACGGAGCGCATCCAGGGCGACTGTCTGGCGGTGGGCGCTGCCACCGGCCAGGTGGCGGTGGGCTTTGTGAACAAGGCCAGCCAGACCACCGATGCGGCGCACCCCCTGTTCCGCATGGAGCACGGCCCCGGCAACCACGCCGGTACGGCGGAGGACGGCGTGTGGGAGGGCAGCTTCTACGGCACCCATCTCATCGGCCCCCTGCTGATGAAAAACCCCCACATCAACAGCTACTTCACGGAGCTGCTGTGCCGCCGGGCAGGGCTTCCCTATCAGCCCCAGGACTGCCCCCATGAGCAGCGGGCCTACGAGGTGACGCTCCACGCCCTGCAGGAGCGGTTCCAGCAGCAGTAAACGCAAAAAAGAAAGACGCCGCACGGCGTCTTTCTTTTTTGCGTTCCGGTTCAGATGTACTGGCGCATGCCCTCGGTGGCCACGTCCTCGTCGGCGCTGACGGTGACAGTAAACTTCACCTCGTTGCTCTCGCTGAAGCGGTCCAGCCAGTGGAGGAACTTCTCCACCGCCTGCCAGTCGGTGCTGCCCGCGATCTTGCACAGGTTGTCCACAAACACATGGGAAATATCGTAATTGCCCGCATACAGGCCGCAGAGGAAGCCGCGCAGGCACTCAAAAGAATCCACGTTGTACTCACCGGCATTGACCAGACGCACATTGTAGCTGATGTCGTAGGTCATGTCGCGGCTGGGCTCGATGCATACGACGCTGCCGGTCTCGGACTCCACGCTGTTGTGGATCAGCTCGATGAGCTGCTTCGTCTTGCCTGCACCGTTTGCGCCCATGATCAGTCTAACCATAAGAAATCACTCCTTTGTCATTGATGGAGCTGGCTCTACTCCTGCTTGTAGCATACCATACCAAGAGCAAAATAGCAACGGAAAAATACCGCCTCCGTTTTTGGTGAAAACGCCTTACCGGCCCAGCTTTGCCAGCAGCGTGCCCCGCAGCTCCTCGTAGCCGGGCTTGCCCAGCAGCGCGAACATGTTCTTCTTGTAGGCCTCCACGCCGGGCTGGTCGAAGGGGTTCACGTCCAGCAGGTAGCCGCTGAGGCCGCAGGCGTACTCGAAGAAGTAGATGAGCTGGCCCATGACGCTCTCCGCCAGCGCATCGGCGTACAGGGTGATGTTGGGGACGCCGCCCTCCACATGGGCCAGCAGCGTGCCGTCCATGGCCTGCTCGCGGATGAAGTCCATGCTCTTGCCGGTCAGGAAGTTCAGGCCGTCGCCGTCCGTCTCGTCATAGGGCACGGGGTTTTCGTGCTTCGACGGGCCGAAGCGCACCACCGTCTCGAACAGGTGCCGCTCACCCTGCTGGATATACTGACCCATGGAGTGCAGGTCGGCGGTGAACTCCACGCTGGCGGGGAACAGGCCCTTGCCCTCCTTGCCCTCGGACTCGCCGTACAGCTGCTTCCACCACTCGGCCATGAACCGGAAGCAGGGCTCGTAGGCCGCCAGGATCTCGATCTTCTTGCCGCTGCGGTACATCTCGTACCGGGCGGCGGCATACTGCCACGCGGGGTTGGCGTCCATGTCCGCTGCCGCGCAGGTGTCCATCACCTCCCGTGCGCCGGCCATCAGGGCGTCGATGTCGATGCCGGCCACGGCGATGGGCAGCAGGCCCACAGCCGTCAGCACACTGTAACGCCCGCCCACGTCGTCGGGCACCACGAACGTCTCATAGCCCTTGGCGTCCGCCAGAGACTTCAGCGCGCCTTTACGGCGGTCGGTGGTGGCGTAAATGCGGCGGGCCGCGCCCTCCGGGCCGTACTTCTTCTCCAGCAGCGCGCGGAAGAAGCGGAAGGCCACCGCCGGCTCCGTGGTGGTGCCGGACTTGGAGATGACGTTGACGGAGAAGTCCACGCCGTCCAGCAGCTCCACGATCTCGCTCATGTAGTCGGAGGACAGGCCGTTGCCCACAAAGTAGATGTTGGGGGTGTCCTTCTTCTTCAGGTTGTAGTTAGGGGAGCGCAGGCACTCGATGACGCCCCGGGCGCCCAGATAGGAGCCGCCGATGCCGATGACCACCAGCGCCTGGGAATCCGCCTTGATCCGGGCCGCGGCGGCCTTGATGCGGGCAAACTCCTCCCTGTCGTAGTCCGCCGGCAGGCGCACCCAGCCGGTAAAGTCGCCGCCGGCGCCATCGCCCTTTTGCAGATGGTCATGGGCGATGCGCAGGCGCGGCGCCAGCGCTGCCTCGTAGGGCAGCGGGATAAAGCTCTTGCAGCTGTTGAGGTCCACACGGATCATATATCATTCCTCCTTGGTAAAAGTCGGGTATTTCCGTCCTGCTTTTCAGTTTTTCATATATTACAACGAACGTACCCAAATTACAAGGGGAAAAAGGCGGTCTATGCCGCAAATACCGCCATGCGCAGCAGCTGGGTGAACACCTGCCCCCAGCCGCGGCGCGCCACGTCCTCCGCCGCCACCAGCGGCACCGTCAGCAGCGGCGTATCGCCGTCCAGCACCGACAGCTCTCCCAGCTTCTGCCCCGCCGTCACCGGTGCCGTCACCTGCGGCTCCAGCGTGACGGTCTGGGTCAGGGCTGCGGCTTTCGATTTTTCCACCAGCACCGCGGCGTTCTCCGTCTCCGCCAGGGGCTGCACGGTGTCCGCCGTGCCCATGACCACCGGCACGGGGGCCAGCGGCTCCTGCGGCAGGGCGCTGACCAGCGTGTAGGTGGAGAAGCCGTAGTTCAGCAGGGCCTTGGCGTCGTTGTTGCGGGTGTCCTTGTCGGGGCCCTTCATGATGACGGCGATGAGCTCCATGCCGTCACGCTCCGCCGTGGCACTGATGCAGTAGCCCGCCGAGGCGGTATAGCCGGTCTTGAGGCCGGTGGCCCCGTCGTAGAAGCGGATGAGCTTGTTGGTATTGGCCAGCTGGAACGCACCGCCCCGGATGGTGTCCATCCAGATGGTGGTGAACCGCCGGATGTCCGGGTGGTGCAGGATCAGCTCCCGGCTCATGAGGGCGATGTCGTGGGCGCTGGTGACGTGGCCCTCCGCCGTCAGGCCGGTGCAGTTGACGAAGTGGGTGTCCTCCATGCCCAGCTCCGCCGCCCGTTGGTTCATCTGCTCCACGAACAGCTCATGTACCCCGGCCACCTTCTCCGCCAGTGCCACTGCCGCGTCGTTGCCGGAGGCCACGCATACCGCCTTCAGCAGCTCCTCCACGGTGATCTGCTCGCCCTCCGCCAGAAAGACCTGGCTGCCGCCCATGCCGGCAGCGGCCGCGCTGACCGTTACCACGTCGTCATAGCGGATGGTGCCGCTGTCGATGGCCTCCATGGTCAGCAGCAGCGTCATGACCTTGGTGACGCTGGCCGGCTCCAGCTGCTCATGCTCGTTCTGGGCATACAGGATCTGGCCGGTGGTCTTTTCCATCAGCAGTGCCGCCCGGCTGGTGATGGGCAGCTCCACCGCCGCCGCCCGCATCGGCCGCAGAGCCAGCGCGCACAGCAGCGCCGTCAGCAGGCACGCCGCCCGCCGTAATTTTTTCATGATGCAGTTCCTCCCCCGCGTTTTTTCTATTCCTATGCCGGGGCGGCGGAAATCATGCGCTTCGACAGAATTTCCGGTTGCAAATCCCCGGCCGACCTGTTATAATAACACCGTTCGCAGGGTTGGTATATCGGTATTACAGCGGCTTCCCAAGCCGTTAAGGCGGGTTCGACTCCCGTACCCTGCTCCAAAAAGAAAAGACCGCCGTTGGCGGTCTTTTCTTTTTGGAGCAGCGATTTTGCTGTGCAAACGGGGAAGCTTCGGTCAAGCGTTCCCGTACTTTTCCTCCATTTCTCTCGTGTGCACATGAAACAGCTCCAGCGCCCGTGCCTGGACGCGGGAAAGCTCTGTCTGATCCGTATCCGCAAACTCGCGTCTGATCCTCGCGGATGCCGCCGCGTGGCTGTCATTCGCTTTGCCTTCATCCGCCTCCGACAGGAATTTCCGCAGCAGCTCCAGACTGCCGGTGTAATGCAGCTCCACCAGCTTCGCCCGGTATTCCAGCTCCGCGGGGGTGATCCCCGGAAACCGTTTCATATCCACGGTGTGCTGCGCCTCGTGCTTCAGGAGCGAAACGAGAAACCGCTCACTCTCAAAGTCATACGCCTGCTCGATGCAGTTGATGGTGCCGTCGGGCGAGGCCCAGCCGCCTGTGCCGTACCGGCCGAAGGTCAGATAGTCCATCCAGCCGCGGAACACGAAGCCCTTGAGAATGTTGACGGTGTATTCCGCCGTCCCGCCCGGCAGCGCCACGCGGTAGACGGTGGGCACCGTGTCCCGCCAGATGTAGGGGCCGTAATATCCCTGGGTCTTTCCGAAAAGCGCGTGATAGCCCTCCGCTTCAAACACCGCCTGCAGCCGCTCCGCCAAGCGCGCTTCGTCCGCATCCGGCACATGCAGGCGCGCCCTCAGCTGTTTCAGCAGCTTGTCCGCGGCCTCCGCCTCCGGCAGACCGCAGTAAAAGGTGTCGCGGTAATAGATCTGGTACAGGCGCAGGATATCGTTGAGCTCGTCCGGTATGTCGAACGTGCGGTACTCCTCCTTTTCAAAGATCGCTGCATACGCGGGAAGAATGTCTTTGAACTCCTCGTGCGCGCGCATGTATGCGATGGCGCCCCTCATGTCGCCGTTCATAAAAAACTGACTGATCTGCATGGCGCTCTCCCTCCATCATACTCGATCCATGGGCTTGTCCGGCTCCGTGCTCCCCTGCTCCAGCGCGGTCATGAAGCGCAGCAGATTGCCCACGGTGAAACGCAGGTTCTCCTCGCCGTACTGCCGGGCCTCCGCCAGGGTACAGGGCGACGGGTTGATGGGAAACACACCGGATACCCCTGCCGCGTAGACCGCGTCCAGCGCCGTTTCGCAGCCCCCTACCAGTGCTGCCGTCGGGATACCCAGCGCTCTGGCCCGCCGGGCCACGCCGATGACCGTCTTGCCCCGCAGGCTCTGGCTGTCCAGGTGTCCCTCGCCGGTAATGACCAACCGCGCGCCCAGGCAGCGGCGGTCAAAGTCCACCGTATCCAGCACCGTGTCGATGCCCATGCGCAGCGTGCCGCTGAAAAACGCGGCGGCTCCCGCGCCGAAGCCCCCGGCCGCGCCGCCGCCGGGCAGCGTCAGCACCTCCGCGCCCAGATCCCGGGCCAGCACCTGCGCCAGATGGTACAGCCCCGCGTCCAGCCGGGCCACCATGGCCGCGTCCGCGCCCTTCTGTGGGCCGAACACCGCCGCCGCGCCCTCCGGGCCGCACAGCGGGTTGTCGATGTCGCACATCACTGTCACCGGTACGCCGTCCAGCGTCCGGCGCAGCGTCTCCGTCCGGATATGGGCGATGCGGTGCAGCGTGCCGCCCACCGGTACGAAGGGGCGGCCCTGCTCATCGAGAAACACCGCGCCCAGCGCGGCAGCGGCGCCGCAGCCGCCGTCGTTGGTGGCGCTGCCGCCCAGTCCCAGCACCAGACGCTTTGTGCCGTGGGACAGCGCGTGAGCCATCAGCTGTCCCACGCCGCAGGTGGTGGTCTTTTCCGGGTCGCGGGCGTCCCCCACCAGCGGCAGGCCCGCCGCCGCGGCCATCTCCACCACCGCCGTGCCGTCCGGCAGCAGGGCGTAGTGCGCCGTCATCGGCTCCCCGCAGGGGCCGGTGCAGGGCGCGGCGATCCGCCGGCCGCCCACGGCGGCCAGAAACGCATCCACCGTACCCTCGCCGCCGTCGGCCACCGGAATGGCACAGATCTCCGCCGACGGCTCCAGCCGGAGGATCTCCTCCGATGCGATGCGGCAGATGTCCCCGGAGGACAGGCTGCCCTTGAAGGAATCCGGGATCAACACATATTTGCTCATGGTATCCGCTCCTCTCCCGAAAAAAGCAAGCCGCGGCCCGTGCCGCGGCTTGCCTGCGTTGTTTTACAATGCGTAGAACAGCTCCGCCATCTGGGCTGTCACGTCCTCCGTATAGCTGCACAGCGTCACACAGTAGATGTAGTTGCCCTGCTTCAGGCAGATCACCAACTCGTACATGGGGGTGTCCTGCACCGTGGCCGTCAGGGCCACCGCCGGGCACTCCGCACCGGCGAACTCCGCCGTGGTCACGGCGGCGGTGACATTCTCAAAGCCGTAGGTGGTCATGGCGTCCGGCAGCTGCTGGGCGGACAGCTCCGCATACTCCTGGGCGCTCATGGTGGTGCCGAACAGCAGGCCCATGTTCTGGAACACCACGTTCATGGTCATCAGCCCATCGGTGGAGGTGGCGTACATGTCCTGCACGCTCTGGTTCTCCTCCATCAGCTTTTTCATATCCTCATCGCTGGTGCCGTCGGTGAGGAAACCGTTGATCTCCGCGATCTGCTCCTCCGTGTAGAACACCCACGTCTCGTCCAGCGTGCAGCCGATACCGGCAAATTCGTTGGTGTAGGTGCCGCCGTTTACGCTGCCCATCTCCGGCGCATCCCCGTCCGGCGCAGCGGTGTCCACCTGCCCGGTGACGGACGGATCCGGCTGCGCGCCCGGCTCCACCGTGCCGCCGGTCTGCTCCGGCGCCTGCTGGCCGCAGGCCGTCATGGCCATCAGCATCAAGGCCATCAGCATGGCCGCAAACTTCTTCATAGGGCTCCTCCTTTTGTGGAAATACCTGTTGTTACCGCCGTCATTGTACCAAATCAGCCGGGGAAATACAACAGCAAAATTTCCCGACAGGATGCGCCCCGCCTTTCCGCTACAATAAGGACGAAAGGAGGGACAAGCCTTGAAAACTGTCACTGAGGTCAGCCGTTCCGTCCCGCTCCGCCCGCTTTTGACCATGTTTTTACCGGCTGCCGCCGCTTTTCTGTTGACCGGCGGGGCACTGGACGGCCTGTACAGCCCCTGGTCGCTGGCGGTCGTATCCGCCGCCGGCGTCGGATGGCCCGGGCTGAGCGCCCTGCTGGGCGCCGGGCTGGGCGCTTTTCTTTTTCTGGATTTTCAGGCGGGTCTGCGCCATACCGCCGCCGCCATTCTGATCTTCTGCGCCAGCACCGCCTTCTGCACCACCCGGCTGTACCGGAGGCCCCGGTTCCGCCCTGCCGCTGCCGCAGTCATGACGCTGCTGGTGCAGTCGGCGTATCTGTTCCAGCGCCAGCCCCGGCAGTGGACACTGTGCGCCGCCGCGCTGGCCATCCTCTGGGCCGGCGCCGTGCTGCTGCCCGCCCTGACGGACGGCACCGCCGACGGGGAGGCACGGCAGCAGGCGGGCTTCCTGCTGGCGCTGGGGCTGTGCCTGTCCGCCTACGGCTGGGAGGTATCCGGCTTTCGGGTGGGCGGCCTGCTGGCCGCCGCCCTGCTGCTGGCGGCGGCGCGCCGCATGACCCCCGCGTCTGCTGCCGCTGCAGGGGCCGTTACCGGCCTTGTGCTGGATCTCTACACCGGCGAGACGGTGCTGCTGACCGCTGTGCTCTGCGGCGCTGCCGCCGCTGCCGCCGCCCTGCAGAAGCGGGGACGGCTGCTTACACCGATGGCGTTCTGTGCCGTGGCATCCGCCGTGTATCTGCTGCTGGATGGGCCGGACCCGCTGCCGCTGCTGTGCCAGAACATCGCCGGGGCGGGACTGTACCTGCTGCTGCCGGAGCATCTGCTGCCCCAGCTGGCACAGCGGGCCGCCAGCGTCTCCCGGAGCGTTCCCGGCCAGACGGAGGCGGCGACGCCCGCCGCCGCGTTCCGGGCCGTGTACGACAGTTTCTTCACCGACACCGTGCCGCCCCGCCCGGAGAATCCCGCCGTGCTCTTTGACCGGGCCGCCGAGCAGGTATGCGCCGGGTGCCTGCTGCGGCAGGACTGCTGGCAGACACACTACAACGACACCTACAACGCCTTCAACGACGCCTGCCCCCGGCTGCTGCACCGGGGCAGCGCCTGCGCGGAGGATTTCCCCCTGCATTTCGCCAGCCGCTGCCTGCACTTCCCCCAGCTGCTGGAGGCGCTGAACGACCAGCTCCACCAGTTCCTGCTGCGCCGCGCCCACCGGCTCCAGCTGGAGGCGGCCTATCAGGTGGCGCGGGAGCAGTACGCCCAGATGTCGGAGGTGCTGTCCACCGACGTACCGGCATCGGCGCCGCCCCGGTTCAGCTGCGTCACCGGCACCGCCCTGCGTCCCCGGGAGGGAGAGACGCTGTGCGGCGACCAGACCGCGTCCTTCGAGGCGGGCAGCGCCGCCTATCTGCTGCTGTCCGACGGTATGGGCAGCGGCGAGGCCGCCCACCGGGAGGCCGCCATGACCGTCCGGCTGCTGAAGCAGTTCCTGCAGGCCGGGGTGGAGCCGCCCCCCGCCCTGAAGACCCTGAACACCGCGCTGCTGCTGCGGTGTCGGGAGGGCGGCGGCTTCACCACCATCGACCTGGCCCGGATCGACCGCGCCACCGGCGCGGTGACGCTGTACAAGTACGGCGCGGCGGCGTCCTATTTCAAGAAGCACGGGCGCGTCGTCCGGTACGCCGGCAGTGCGCTGCCCGCCGGACTGGAGGAGGCCTCCCAGCAGCCGGAGGCCATCCGTTTCACCCTGCCGCCGGGCGGCTGGCTGGTGCTGCTGTCCGATGGCGTCACTGCCGGGGACGGCGATGAATGGGTGCAGGATCTGCTGGCCGGCTGGGAGGGCAGCTCCCCGGAGGAGCTGGCCCGCCGCATCCTGACGCTCTCCGCCGACCACGGCGGGCTGTCCGACGACTGCGCCGTGCTGGCGCTGTACCGCCCCCGCGCCGAAGCTTCCGGCAGATCGCAGGTATAAGCCGCCGCCGCGCTGTCCATACTATCACTATGAAAACGGACAGCAAGGAGGGCATACTCTTGGTCAAAGGCATTTCACGCCGGGTCATCGTGGTGGATTCCCCCGACCCGCAGATCTTCGAACAGGCAATTTTCATTCTCCGTACGGACGGCGGCGGTGTCAGCTCCCAGCAACTGGTGGATCAGGCCGTCCGCATCGCCAAGAACTACGCCCGCTGTCAGGGCGCGCCCCGCCGGCGCTTCCGCGCACCCGCGTGGCTCTGGGCCGCCGCAGGCGCCGCCGCCATCGGTCTGACGTGGCTGCTGTGCACCGTGCTTTGACCTATCTTCACCGGTTTCAGCGGGTCTTACCCGTTTGAAATACTTTTTCCATCATTTTTCTCCTCACTTGGGGCGGACGGTATGCGTCCGCCTCCCTTTTTGCGCAAAAAATAAATATCCCCCGGTATGGGGGATATTTATTGCCGTGTTGCGTTACTCGTCCAGATCCGGCAGCACGATCTCACCGGAGCCGGAGGGCTCCTCCGGGTCGGGATCGGGCATCGGCTCCGGGTCGGGCGTCGGGTCAGGCGCGGGATCGGGGGCCGGGTCGGGCGCGTTGGGGTCAGCCGCGCCGCATACGGTGCAGATGCCGTCCGCGTACCGGTGTCCCGCCGCCGGGATGACCTCCGTGAAGCTGTCGCCGCACACGGTACAGGTGTACGTCCGCACCCCCGCCTCCGTGCAGGTGGCCGCCGTCGTTACCGCGGCGGTGTAGCGGTGGCCCAACGCCGGTGTAAAGCTGTCGGTGTAGCTCCTGCCGCAGGCGCAGGTGTATGTGGTGTAGCCCCCCGCCGTACAGGTGGCCGCCGTCACCTGCTCCTTGTACGCATGGGTGTAGCGGACGCCGCCGCTCTGGCCGGTCTGATGGCCGCATACGGTGCAGACGCCGTTCTGCAGCGTGTGCGCCGCCGAAGCCGTCTTGTCGCCGCAGATAGCGCACACCTGCCAGTGGCCGCTGTCATCGTCCTCCCAGCGGTAGCTGTGGTTCATGGCGGGCAGCGGCGTTGTCCGCACCGCCGCGCCGCAGCTGTCGCAGGTGTAGACCACGGAGCCGTCCTGCGTGCAGGTGGGCTGGGTCACGTTGGCCGTCAGCTGCTCATGAGCGCAGTCGGTGTCGCCGGTGGTTTCCCCGGGGCTTGCGCTGCCGGTCTGCTCCGTGTCCGGCCGGTCAGGCGTCTCGTCCGCAGGCGTCTTTCCGCCGCAGGCACACAGCGATGCCAGCAGGCACAGCGCCAGCAGCGCCGCCATCCATTTCTGTTTCATACGGATACTCCTTTCTGCCGCAGGGCGCGGACAAAGGGAAGAAGGCGGGCGGCTGTGCCGCCCGCCTTCCGTCGGTGTTTGAGATATAGATTAGTCTTCCCAGTCCGGCGGTGTTACGATCGGGCCGCTGGAGCAGACGATCACGTCCGTTGCCGCCAGCTCCAGTACCTTCATCTCAGGTGCAACGTACTTCATACTCTTCCTCCTTTACTTACTTGCATACTCCGTGCAGGCACAACCATAGTTGAACAGTTCTGCCATGAGCTTATACGCATTGCTGCTCTTGTCATAATTGGGCATCTTCTTTGCCAGATAGGTGTTGACACTGTATGTCACCATATCGCCCACGCCAGTCCCGTTGACGAAAGACTCGAATTTGACCTCACTACCCAACTGCGTAGCGTTCAGGTTCGCATAGTCGAAGTAGTAATAGCCCAGCTTCTCGTCCTTCTCGAAGGAGTTCACAGTGTCAGTCTTGCCGTTAGCGGTCACATTGAAGCTGACATTCGCAATGTCAACGCCCTCGTTCACCGTGAAGTACACACGCACTGCGAAGGTGTTGCTCAGAACCAGCGTCTTGCCCTTGATATTGACGCCGGCAGCGCCCGTCACCTTTCCGGTGTACTGCGTCACGCTGGACAGCCGGTCAGTGTAATCGGTAGAAACGGCACCGGACACAACTGTGCTCACCAGATTATCCGTACGATAATTCTGGTATACCTGAGCCGCCGCGCCGTACGCGACCAGATTGCCGATCAGTTTCCGCAGCGAAGCATCCTGGCCAAGCTTCGCCAGCTTGTTGCTGCAATACTGTGCCACGCTGTAATCGGCGACCTGATACTCAACCTCATTGCCGCTTGCATCCGTTGCATACACGGTTGCCTTCAGCGTATCGGTCATACGCTGGGGATTGATGCCGGTGAAGTCGAAGGTGAATACCCTCACAGGTTTTCTATCGGGACCCTCAACGGTATCCATTCCGTAGTTCTTGACCTCGACCGTTGTATATGCCTTGATGTCATCGTCGTAGAACTGGAACCTCACCCACGGATTCGTGCAGTCGGTCAGGTTGACTAGGTAGGTGATGGTCAGGTCGTTGCCGATCAACAGGCGCTTGCCGACAGTGATCTTCGCATTCGCCGGAACCACATCGTACAGGCCTGCATCCGCATCATAAACGGTCTTGTAGCCGTCCGCGCACAGCGCACCCATGTTGGTGGGGATGCTGCTGAACGTACCGCCGGAGATATTGACATGGTCGCCAGCCGCAGTCCACTCAGCAACCTTGTCGCCGGTGTAGTCATAGGCCTTGACGGTCTGTGCATCCTTGCCGTTAGCAGCGAACGTACCGCCCTTGATCTCAGCAGTGGGCACACCGCCGGGATAATTGCGGTTGATGATGGAGATAGCCGCGCCGTCAAGGATGGCGTTCAGGCTGCCAGTGGCATCCATGTTGGCACCGTTGGAGGTGATGCTGGCGCCGTTGATGACCAACTCACCCGAGCACATCTGCACACCGGTATGACCGGTGATCGTACCGCCGTTGATGGTCACGGTACCCTTCTCGGGATGATAGATGGCAATGCCCTTGGGTGCCGTGATCGAGGCGCCCTCGTTGACGATGATGTTGCACTCAGCAATCAAGCCGCCGTTTTCGGAGCCATTGCTGGTGATGGCATAGGAGCCCTCGCTCGTCACCTTGCCGTTGACCGTCAGCGTGTGGCCATAGCCATCCGTCCAGATAGCGTAGCCCACGCTGCCGCCGTCGATGATAGCATCCTTGGCGATTGTGACATCCGCAGAAGTCGTCAGTGCGCCGGGGTTCGCCTTAGGAGCCTTGTTTTCGGATACGTTCTTGATCGTACCGTTCTGAATAGTCATCGGAACGCTAATATCCAGAACCGGCCCGGAAGCGTTGGGCTTGCCGCTCAGCGTGTGACCGCCGAGGTCGAGGACGAAGTTGTCGCTCAACTTGTCCGTGCTGCCAAAGCTTCTTGCAAAGTCCGTGACATCCTTGAGCAGCGTCACCTTGGTCGCGCCCGCGAGGTTCGTCAGGCTCTTTGCCTTCTTCGTAGTCCCATCACTGTAGGCGATTTCGAAAGATGCCTCCGCATTGGCAGTAGCAAAGTAGTTCGAGTTATTGTTGTCAAGGAAGTGATCCTTGGGAACACTCAGCTTGGCAACATCAAAGTTGGCGCCGTCCTGCACCATGACATAACCGCTGCTGTAGCTGGTGCCACAAACCATAATGGTGCCGTTGTTCACCAGCGTTGCGCCGGCGCGGACACCCAGACGCTTGGCGTTTGCCGCCACGGTCAGGGTCACGCCCTCGGCCACAGTCAGGGTAGCGCCGTCTGCCACATCGAAGAACACACGCTCGGGAATGGTGAAGCTCTCGGTCAGTGTGTAGTCCTTGCCGACAACGATCCACTTGTTCTCGCTGAGGTTCTTAGCAGCCTCCGCGACGGTGGCGTAGCTGGCGACCTTCGTGCCGCTGTAGCCAGTCCAGACCTCAACAGGCAGGTACTGCTCCACGGTGTAGCCGTCCGCGCCCTTCGTGGAAACATATCCCGCAGGCACGAAGTTGGTGTTCTCGCCCTCCGCCTTGTTGTTGGCGGGATCGAAGCCCACAAACGTACCGCCGTAGATGGCGACCGCAGCGCTGCCGTCCGCAAAGCTGTCGTCGATGCAGTTGATGAGGTATCTGTTCTCGCCCTTGCCGTCAGTCATCTTCTGGAGCAGGGAGAACTTACCGCCGTTGATGGTAACCTTACCATCATATGCGTAGATGGCACTGATATTACCAACATAAGTACCGGCATTCACAGTCAGCGCAGTATCCTCGTCCTGCACGTCCAGTGCGTAGCAGTCATTTTCTTTCGCCTTGAGTGTGCCGCCGCCAGCAGTATCATTGATCGTCAAATCACCATTGTCACGCACAGAGATCAGCGACCATGCATTTATGCTCTCATTCCAAATATCCGTACTATTGCTGATAGTCTTGCCATTCAGGTCAAGCGTGATGGTCTTGTCTTTGATGATCAGCGTTTTATCAAGGACAACATCGCCCAGCAGCTTGACGGTATCGCCGTCCTTGGCGGCGGCGATGGCAGCCTCCAGCGTGTCGTACTGTGTACTGTTGACCTCGGCGACCTTGACTTTCGTCACGGTGTAGGTGCCGTCCTCGTTCACGGTGGGAGCATAGCCGGTCTCGCACAGGTCCGCGTCCACCGCGCTGGAGAACGTACCGCCGGAGACGGCGACCTTGCCGCTCTCAGTAAACGCCTCGGCCGCGCTGTTCCAGTTGTAAGCCTTGATGGCCGCGTTGCCGGTCTTGGCAGTAAACTTACCGCCGGTGACCTCGATCTTGTCCAGGACCTTGTAGCCGGTGCGGTTCACGATGGAGATGGCCGCGCCGTCCTGAATGGCGCCGTCATTCTCGGTCTTCTTGACCGGGTCGCCGGTGACGGTGATGGCGCTGCCTTCATTGATGCTCAGGCTGCCGGCGCAGACCTGCACGCCCATGGTCATGGCGGTGATGGTGCTGTTGTCAATGGTCAGCGTGCCGCTGCTGGGGAAGTAGATGCCGAAGCCGTTGGGCACGTCCAGCGTGCTATTCCTCAGCGTGACGGTATCGTTGGTGTTGTTGCCGTTGGTCTCTATACCGCTGTGGGCGGTGGTCTTCATCTCTACGCTCTCGAACACCAGACCGGAATTGTCATACTTGATGGTGCCGCCCATGGCGGAGGGGATCAGACCTACCAGCTGGCTGCTGACCACCTTGCCGCGCTTCACGGTCAGCGTCACGTTGGAGTAGTTGATCTCGAACGCGGCGCTGTTTGCATCCGTGCCGGTGCAGGTCCAGGTGAAGTTGTTCAGATCCACCGTGCGGTTAATGCTGCCGGATCTGAACGGTGAACCGGTGGTGTAGTTGCGCAGAAGGACGATAGCTTCACCACTGGTCGTCTGCGCCTTGAACGCCTCGTCCATGGTGTAGTAGGAGGTGTCGCCGACCTTGGCGAGATAAGCCTTCTCCACGCCGAAGGTGCCGTCCGTGTTCGTCTTAACGGTGGAATCCTCGACCACATACTTGCTGGGATCGCTGGAGAACGTACCGCCGGTGACTTTGATGGTGGCCTTGGCAGCATCGTCGATGCTGGTCAAGTCGCCCGTCTCGGAATCATAGCTGCGGGTATCCAGCTGGCCGTTGACGGTGCCGCCCTTAATAGTAACGGTCGCTTTCTTACCCTCGGCATTGCCGTAGTTCACGGAAGTAACATCGCCGGTGACGGTGCCGCCGCTGATCTCCAGATCGCTGTTCTGCCCGCCTCTGTACGTCCAGGCCGCCACTGTGCCGTTGACCGTGCCGCCCTTGACGGTGGCCCTGTGCCAGTTCTCAATGGCGTAGCTGTTCTTGCTGCTCAGGGTGCCGCCGTTCAGGAACAGATCGCCGCGATCGACCTTGATCACGATGAAGTTGTCCTGGGTAAACGTGCCGCCCTTGATGTTCAGGCCGGGAAACTTTTCAACGCTGTCGTCGCCGACGCGCACCAGAGATGCGCCCGTGACACCGACAATACCGCTGTTGTTCTCGACGTTGCCGCCTTCGAAGGTCAGCCAGCCGTCACCCTGCACGTCGATGACATAGTGGGAGGAAACACCGGAGTTCTCCGCGGTATCCTCACGCATGATGGTACCGGTCTGCTTCTCGCTGCTGTCCTTGACGGTCACGCGGGCCGTAACGGTCAGCGCGGGCTTGCCCGCCACAGTGCCGCCGTTGAGGGTGAAGCCGTTCAGGTCAAGGGTCAGATCGCTGGTGGAAATGGTGACGTTCTCCTTGGTATTCGCCAGCATCGTCACGGTTGTTTTTCTACTGGCCGCGTCGATGGCCGCCTGCAGGGACTCGTACTGTGTACCGTTGACCTCGGCGACGTAAGTGGTTTTCTTGACGCCGTAGGTCTTGTCGGCGTTCTCAGTGATTGTGTAGCCCTTAACCAGATATGTCGTGTCAGGCTTGATGGCAAACGTACCGCCGGAGATGGAGATGGTGCCTTTGGTGTTCTTCTTCGTTACAGCACCCTTGAAAGTACCGCCGGTGATGGTGATGACATCTTTGCCGAAGCTCTGCAGATTGCCTTCAATCGTGCCGCCGGAAACGTTAAGCTTCACCGGATAGGTATCCCTTTCCGTATCGACTTTTACGCTGCTTACAGTGCCGGCCGTCATGTTAATACTGACCGTGCCCGTTTTACCGCTGCTAGCGCCCCTTGCGTGCACACCAGCATCTGTGCCGGTAATCGTTCCGCCGTTTATATTCAATGTCACCGCATGAACTTTACTATTGCTGCCCATCGGCGCATCAAGATAGACACCACACTTGCCATTAATAGCAGTGCCCTCTTTGATATCGACAGTCACGGTAACGGTTTTAACCTTGCTCTGTAACCGGCAGACATAAAGGCCGCTGCCCTTAGCGCGCAGAGTCACGTTCTCAAGCGTAGTTGTGCCGCCATTGGTTACATAAATCGCAGAAGTACTGCTCTTTGTGCCCTCACTGGTGTTCACGATCGTGCCGTTCTTGATGACCAGACCCTCTCTTGTCGCCAAAACAGTACCTTTATCCCCGATTGCCGATGTGATCGTGTGGCCGCCCAGATCGAAGGTCAGGTTGGTGCTGTTGAGGTTGTAAAAGCCCACGCTGCTGCTGCCCAGATCCACATCCGCCAGCAGGGTGATGGTGTCGTCGGTGTGGGCAGCATTGATAGCTTCCTTCAGCGTCTCGTACTTGGTATCGCCGATCTTGGCAACGTAGACCTTGGCCTTCTTGACGCCGTAGGTGCCAGCGGGGGTTTCAACCAGCTCCACCGTATCCGGCAGGAACTTCTTCACGGTGTCGTTGGCAAAGGTGATCTCCGCATCCGGGGCAACGGTGAAGGTGATGTCTGCCTTGGTTATGGAGTAGAAAGAGCCCTTGATCTCGCCGCTCTTCAGCGTCACGTTAGGCACATCCGGCTTATAACCATTGTCGTCCATCTTGACGCCGGTGATCGTGCCGCCGTCGACAGTGACATTCGCTGTGCCGGTAATCCGCATGCCGTAGGCTTCCTTGATCACACCGGTATCCACCACGCGCGCGGTGATCTCGCCGCCGGTAATGGTAACGTTCGAGCCGCTATAAGCGTCCACGCCGTGCAGACCGCCGGCGATCGTACCGCCGCTGACGTTCAGCGTCATGTTCTCACCGGCCACGATGGCGCGGCCATCGGTCGCAGCCTCAGGCACGACCACACTGCCGCCATTGATGTTTACCGTGCAGCCTGTACAATTTTTGCTTCTTTCGATTGCAGTAGTCCTGAAGTCCGTACCATTCGGACTGCTTTCAATAGTGCCGCTTTCCAGCGTAAAGTTTATGTTGCCGTACCGATAAAGATATACCGTTGTAGCAACACCTGTATAGCTGTTGGTAATTTTTCCGTTACCCACGCTGTCCTTTACGGTCAAGTCGGCGTTACTATTAAGCTTGATTGTTTGATATGCCGTGCTGCTGAGAGTCTTGCCGTTCAGGTCGAGCGTCAGCTTCTTGCTACTGATACTCTGAGCGGAGGGCAGGGTAATATTCTTCAGCAGGATGATGGTGTCGCCGTTCTGGGCGGCCTTGATGGCAGCGGCCAGGGAGGCGTACTTGGTGGTGCCGATGGCGGCGACGGAGGTGTCCGCTTTTACAGTATTGTCCGCCGCGTTGTAGACATAGCCGTCAGCCAGGACATTGTTGATATTCTCCACACTGCCCACGAAGGTGCCGCCGGTGTACTCGCCAGCATCGTTCGTCTCGGCGTCGATGGCGAGAACGCCGCTCGGATTCGCACCGGTCGTCATGTTGGTGGATGCAAGGTCTGCCGCGGTCTTACCCTCGACAGTCTGACCGTCAGTGTCAACGATATCGCAGCCGTTCATGACGATCACTTTTTTAGGTGTATCGACCGAAACATAGACCCTGCCCAGATAGTCCTCGGTGAAGGTGCAGTTCTCGAAAGCCACATCGCAGCAGGTAAATACCTGATTCCAATCAGGATTGTAAGTGCCGTCAAGCTTAGACGCTTTGGTAAAATGGCAATATGTGAATGTAACCGTTGCGCCCTCTACAAAGCCAACATAGCCAGCAAGATCGCTGTTTTTGAACTCAAAGGCAGCTGCGGGAGTAGTATCCGCACGACCCACGTTTGTCGGCAGGTTGGTAAATGTGCAGTTGTCGACTGTCAGCGTACCGTTGAAGCCATCGCAGTAAATGCCGAAATCGGCATTTTTCAGCTTACAGCCCGTCAGGGTCAAATTCTTGCCCTGAGCATAGATACAGCTTGTCGTTCCCGCGTTATCAAGGGTACAATTCGTGAAAACAACATTTTCTGCGTTTTCCCGCGTACGCACCAACGCCTGCTCACAGATTTCGAGGTTCGTAATCTGGCAGTCTTTGAAAAAGACGTTACTTGTACCGGTTTTAATATCCACCAGCGCTCCGCTTGTATAGCTCTCAGAACGCGTGATCTCGCAGTTCTCAAACGTGACATTGCTGCAGCTCTGAATGCCAAGGCGGTCGTTCCGCACCAGCTTGAGGTTTTTAATGGTCACGTTGGACGCCTGAAACCAATGGTTTTCTACAATGGTGGGCTTTACGCCATTGGTCACAACGCCTTCGATGGTGATATTGCCTTTCGTCAGGTCATCGTCCAGCGTTGCGTCCGCCAGAACCCGAATGGTATCGCCTTCCGCTGCGTCGGCAATGGCGCCCGCCAGCGTGGCGTAGCCAGTCTCGCCGATCTTGGCGACGACCGTCTCCGTGTCACCGCTCTGCGTAGTCAGGGCGCTGTCCGCGGTATCGCCGGTGACGGCATCGCCGCCGTCCTCGCTGACATCGCCGTTTTCGCCGACATCGCCGTTTTCGCCCTCGCCGGCGGCAGCGTTGTCAACGCCCTCCTCCTGCGCGGCGTCGGGCGCGGTCGATCCAACGACCGACACGCCATTTTTGTCGGCGGTGCCCGCCGCGGCGTACACCGTCGTCGGCAGCAGAGAAAGCATCATCACCAGCGAAAGCAGCAATGACGCAATTCTTTTGCCCATTCTTGTTTTGCTCATGTTCCCCCATCCTTTCGTGTTTTCTTTTTGGGTCTTTCAGGTCAGGATCGTCCGTACACCGTGCCGGACAAGGCCGCTGCGCCTGACAGCGCATCCGGCGGAACGCCGGGCCCTGCCGCAGCTGGGCATACGTCCTCTCGCCGCGCAGCTGACGGACACAAGGCGCGCATCAAGCAGGCCCGCCACAGGCGGGGCTGATCGGCACCCGCCTGTGGGCACGGCCATCGTCCCGGCCTTGCCGGGACGAGAAAAGGGTACCCTTTTCTGCTTTGCACCCCCCTGCGCAGACACGCTCATGTGTACCTGCGCTGCGCTGGAGAACAGCCCGAAAGGGGCTTATTCTCCTATTTTGGACATACACGGGATAGTATAGCATTATTTCGACAAGGTTGCAACTTGATTCCCGCACAAATTTTATCGGAACAATCTATTAAATATGGACAAAACAAAGGCGCTGCAAGGGCTGTGGACGTTGGTTTCTCGCCTTTCTGCCCCTGCCTAAATAAAAACACCACCCATTCGGGTGGTGTTTTGGCAGGGGCAGAAAGGCTCGAACTCTCGACACGCGGTTTTGGAGACCGCTGCTCTACCAACTGAGCTATACCCCTATGTGGTGGGCCTTCGGGGACTCGAACCCGGGACCGGACGGTTATGAGCCGTCTGCTCTAACCAACTGAGCTAAAGGCCCAAGTCTACGCGGCTGACACGTTGAAAAGGAAATGAGCCGCCACCTTACGGATGGCGGCTCACCCTTTTGGCTCCCCCTGTTGGGCTCGAACCAACAACCCTTCGGTTAACAGCCGAATGCTCTACCATTGAGCTAAGGAGGAGTGTTGGCGCTACCTATCTTCCCAGGCCGTCTCCAGCCAAGTATTGTCAGCAGAAGCGAGCTTAACTTCCGTGTTCGGG